>CAYINH010000215.1:0-5240 GCA_964364615.1 uncultured Gemmatimonadaceae bacterium | reverse complement strand
ACCATCGTTCCCAACGATCCGCTCACCCAGAGTTCCGACATCTTCCTCACCTACCGGAACTTCGGGAAGGTGGACCTGTGGGGGGCGGACCTCGCGCTCGACTACTTCTTCGCGAATTACTGGTCGGTGTCGGGCAGCTACAGCTGGGTGAGCGACGACTTCTTCGCCGCCGCCGACATCGGCGGACCGACCGACATCGCGCTCAATGCCAGCAAGAGCAAGGGATCGGCCACCCTTCGGTACCGGAATGACCGGGCCGGCTGGTCGGCGGAGACCCGGGGCCGCTACGTCAAGGGCTTCCCGGTCAACTCGGGCGTCTATGTCAGCCCGAGAGACAGCCAGGGTCGGCTGCTGCCGATCAACAGCTACGGTCTGCTCGACGCGCAGGTGACCTGGCGGCCCAGGTTCAGCGAACACCTGATGTTCTCCCTGTTGATGGAGAACGTCCTGAACGAGAACTACACCACTTTCGTGGGCATCCCTCAGCTGGGTCGGCTGGTCATGACCAAGCTGCAGTTCGCCTTCTAATTGTCGGCGGGTGGCGGGGGCTGAGACCCCCGCCACACCCTCGCCCCCCGATCCCTCTTTTCGAGCCAAGATGACCCTGCTGACCCGTTGGCCGGCCGTGCCGTACGTGCTGCCCTTTGCGCTCTTCATGCTGCTGCTGGCGGTGCTCCCCATGACCGGGGTGGGCCCGCTGACCGACCAGATCATCCGGCTGGTGGTGGTCGGCGGCGCCGTGCTGCTGGTCAGCCGATCGGTGCTCGACTTCTCGGTTCGCCATTGGGTCGGGACCCTGGCCGTTGGCGTCGGGGTGTTCCTGCTGTGGATTGCGCCGGACCTGATGTTTGCCGACTATCGGGACTCCTGGCTCTTCCGGAACAGCCTCCTCGGCGAGGGCGGGTCGAGCCTGGCTGAGGCGGGGCGAGGGGACCCGGCGACCCTGGTGCTCCGGTCGTTCCGGGCCGCGATCCTGGTGCCGATCGTGGAGGAACTGTTCTGGCGGGGGTGGCTTCCGCGGTGGATCAGCAACCCCGATTTCCAGAAGGTGGCGCTCGGGAGCTACACCAGGGCGGCCTTCTGGATCACCGCCCTCCTGTTCGCCTCGGAACACGGAGTGTATTGGGACGTCGGGCTGCTGGCGGGGTTGAGCTACAACGGCTGGATGTGGAAGACCAGGAGTCTGGGCGACTGCATCGCGGCGCACGCCGTGACCAACGCCTGCCTGTCCGGCTACGTGATCATGACCGGGCAGTGGCAGTACTGGTAGCGGCACGGCCGGCCAGCCGGTCGATGGCAACCAGGAGCCCGAGCAGCAGGAGTCCCATCAGCCGTACCTGGCTCGCGCTGAGATAGACCCAGCCCACCAGGAAGAGGGAGCTGACCGTGAGGCTCATCGCGGTCACTGGCACTCCGAACCGGGCGAACTCGGCGAACCGGATCCGAGCGCCCTGTCGTTCCGCGATTCCCACCACGGTGACATTGGCGGAGGCCCCGATCGGGGTGGCGTTGCCGCCCAGGCAGGCCCCGAGGGCCAGCGCCCACCAGAGGGTGTTTCCCGATCCCGGCAGCTGGCTGGAGAGCCGGGCCACGATCGGGATCGCCACCGCCACGAAGGGGATATTGTCGACCAGCCCGGACAGCACTCCGCTGGCCCAGCAGATGACCAGGGCGGCCAGGACCAGGGTGGCCGGCCCGCTCAGCCCGAAGGTTTCCTGACCCCGGGCGATGGCGCTGGACAGGACGGCCGCCACGGTATCCATCAGCCCGGTCTGGACTGCGGCTCCCACCACGATGAAGAGGAAGACGAAGAAGGCCAGGGTGGGCCATTCGATTTCGCGCTCCACGATCTCCAGCAGCCCATGGGCCCGTTCCGACGGGGTAGGTCGGTGGGTCCGGAGATACAGCACGTCCTGCACCAGCAGCAGGGCAGTGGCACCGATCACGGCGGGCACGGCGACCGGCATGCCCGTCACTCCGTGAGTGAAGAAACCCACGAAGACCAGCAGCGAGATCCCCACTCCCCACCGCAGCAGCACCGGGTCGGTGATCGTGGCGGGCGTCTGCCGGGACTCGGAGGGCGCCTGGCAGGTGAGGCTGGAGCGAAAGGTCCGGCGGGACATCCACTCGAGGATCAGCATCATGCAGGTAACCGGGATGGCCAGGTTGGCGACGAACGCCATGAAGCTGAGCCCGGTGGCCGAACCGATCAGGATGTTGGGCGGGTCGCCGATCAGGGTGGCCGTCCCGCCGATGTTGGCGGCCATGATCATCGGGAGCAGGTACGCCGCCACCGGGACCGCCGAGCGCCGGGCCATGTCGGTGGCCATCGGGGTCACGAAGATCACCGTCGTGACGTTGTCGGCCACCGAGGACAGGATCCCGGTGAACCAGAGGATCAGCCGTTGGATCAGCCGAGGGTTGCCCCGGGCCCGGTCGAGCAGCCGCTCGACGGCCCAGGGGAAGACCCCGGTGGTCTTGAGGACCCCGACCATGGCCATCATCGAGGCCAGCAGCAGCAGCACGTTCAGATCCAGGGCTCGGCCGGCGCCCTCGAAGCTGATCAGCTTCCAGGGCGTGAGATAGCTCACCAGCCAGAGCGTCGACACCGCGCCCACCACCACCATGACCCGATGGACTCGTTCGAGGGCGAGCAGCACGAAGGTGCCAATGACCACGCCCGCCACCAGGGCCTGGGAGACCGGGTCGGTGGTCGACGCGAAACTCTCGACGCCGCCCCCGGTGGACAACAGCAATGAAGCCAGCAAGACTGATCTCCGGTTGGGTCTGGGATCTCAGAACCGACGGATGATCACCAGAGCGGGAGGGATGCCGCAAGCTTGCCCCGGATCCTGCTCCGGGCCATTCTACTCGCGGGCGGCTTTTCCCATTCCCCTTCTCAGGAGTCTCGTGATGCGTCACCCGTCCCTGGCCCTGCTGCTCCTGCTGGCGGCCCCGGTTCCGCTGTCGGCCCAGGCCCCCGATCGCCCGTTCGGCACCCTCCGGGAACAGGCCGATCTCCAGCAGTCCTGGCTGGCCCGACGGCTGGAATCCCAGCTTCCGGCCCTGATGCGGCAGTACGGGGTCGACATGTGGGTGATCCCGATGCGGGAGTACAACGAGGATCCCACCTTCCTCGCCATGGTCTCGCCCACCACCTTCGCGGCCCGGCGCCGGACCATCTATGTGTTCTTCGACCGCGGTCCGGAGCAGGGGGTCGAGCGGATCGCCCTGGGCGGGTCGAGTCAGGGGGGGCTGTACCAGGCGGTCCGCACCACCACCAAGGTCGAGGCGTCGGTGGCCGGGCCGATGGCGGAGCTGTGGGGGGACCAGCAGTGGGAGGTGCTCAAGGAGGTCATCGCGGCCCGCAACCCCAGGGTCATCGCCATCAACATTTCCCGCACCTGGGCCTTCGCGGACGGACTCAGCAGCGGGGAGTACGACGGGATGCAGCAGGCGCTGGGGCCGCAGTGGTCCGCCCGGCTGCGGCCGGCCGAGGGGCTGGCAGTGGACTTCCTGGCCCGGCGGCTTCCGGAGGAGGAGGCCAGCTATGGCAAACTCCAGAACCTGGTCTGGAGCCTGATCGAAGAGATGTTTTCCGCCCGGGTGATCGTGCCTGGGACGACGCGGACCAGTGATCTGGTCTGGTGGTGGCGGCAGCAGGTCAACGACCTTGGCCTGGGCACCTGGTTCCAACCCTCGATCGAAGTGCAGCGACGCGGGGTCACCGGGGAGAGCCTGGGGGACGATCCGATCATCCTGCGCGGCGACGTGCTCCACTGCGACGTCGGGATCACCGCGCTCCGGCTCAACACCGACACCCAGCACATGGGCTACGTCCTCCGGGTCGGCGAGACCGAGCCACCCCCGGGGCTGCAGCAGGCCATGCGGAACGCGAATCGCCTGCAGGATCTGCTGTTCGAGGAGACCCGACCCGGTCGCACCGGCAATGAAATCCTGGGTGCCACCCTGTCGCGGATGCGCTCCGAGGGACTGAACGGGACGGTGTACAGCCATCCCATCGGGCTGAACGGCCACGGCGCGGGCCCGCTGATCGGACTGTGGGACTACCAGGATGGGGTTCCCGGTCGCGGAGATCACCCGGTGATCGCGGGCATCTGGTTTTCCAGTGAACTGCAGGTCACCTCTCCGGTCGGGGAATGGGGCGGGCAGCCGGTCCGCATCGCCCAGGAGGAGGACTTCATCGTCGGGACCGAGGGCACGCCGCGCTGGGTGAAGGGGCGGCAGAGCCGCTTCCACCTGGTGCACTGATCAATGAGCCTGCCGCTGCTGGTGGTCCTCCTGATCGGAGGGCTGACCCTCCTGACGGTGGGAGGGGAACTGCTGGTGCGGGGGGAGTGTTGCTGACCGGCTACCTGGTGTATGTCGGCCTGTTGTGGTGATGGGCCGCGGAGTGACTATCTTCGGATGCTGTCGGGGCGTGGCGAACGAAATTATCTGTGTCTGAGGAGCTACCATGAGCAATGAGCCGGAATACCTGAAGCGGTTGCGCAAGACGCAGTCCCAGCCGGGCGGAGCCGAGGCTCGCCGCGGAGCGGATAGCGCACCATCAGTGCAGGAGAAGGAGGCCCTCCGCTGGGCCCGGGAGGTCGCGGGGACGGATCTCCGGTCGGTCAAGGGGCTGAGCGGGGCGCGCTATGTCGTGTTGCTCGGGGTCCAGAGCGCCACCGGGGCCAGGCACCATTCCCTGGAAGGACTGCCCAGCCGGGAAGCGCTGGTCCAGCGGATGCTGCCGGGGGCCGGGATGGGTGAGGAGATCCTCGGCTCGTACGAGGTCAAGGGTGGCCGCCCGATCACCACCGAAGTGGTGGAGGGCGATCTCAAGTTCAAGATGGGCCTGCCGCGGCCACGGGCCAATCCGGTGAGCCCGGAGAAGATGCTCCGGCAGGCCGCCGCCGAGGCGGCCAAGCTGGCCAAGACCCGTCCCCGGGACCGCGACCAGGGCCGCGGCCGCTGATCAGCGGCGCGCTTCGAGCAGCTCCACCAGGAAGACCAGCGTGGCATACGGCGGGATGTTTCCACTTCCCACCTCGCCGTAGCCCATCTGGTAGGGGATGACCAACTGGCGGGTGCCCCCGACCCGCATCCCCAGCAACCCGTCGTCCCAACCCTCGATCACTTCGCCCGCGCCGATCCGGAAGGAAAACGGGTCGGAATCCCGATTTGAATCGAAAGCCGTCCCATCGGGCAGCCATCCGGTATACCGAACCACTGCGGTC
>CAYINH010000214.1:0-5241 GCA_964364615.1 uncultured Gemmatimonadaceae bacterium | reverse complement strand
AAGGCTTTCGTCGCCATCGAGGCGTGGAACAAGGAGGGGATCGTCAAGAGCGTCAAGGGCCGGCGCCTGGTGGCCAGGGTACCATTGCCCGGTGGCGATCGGGGCGTGGTCCGGGGCAGGCACGCCATCAAGGCGCGGATCGAGGTGCCCCAGGAGGCCGACGAAGGGCTCCGGCTGGAGCTCCCGTACGAGAAGGGGATCATCACCCTCACCGGCCACTCGGCGCGCCGGGCCACCGCCCTCATCATGCCGAGCATCAATGAGGCCGGCGGCAAGGAGAAGATCGTCAAGACCGCGGTGGAGCGGCTGGAATCAGCTGGCCATCCCGACGAGCTGCTCCGCCGGGTGGCGGTCACCGCCAATACCCTGATGTTCACCAAGAAGGGCAAGCCGAAGCCCAAGGGCGTCCTGCAACAGCTTCGCCACGAGGATCGGCTGGCGATCGAAATGGCGGTCAACGAGGAGAATGAGCGCCACGCCCTCGAAGGCGAACTCGCGCTCCTCGAACTCGAATGGCGCGACGCCGAGGAGATTGCCGGGATCGCCGACACCCTGGGGGTGCCGGAGTCGGTCGAGCGGCAGCTGGCCGAGCTGAAGGCCCGAAACGACCCTACGGCTTGAAGGGGAGCGGCCCCGCCCCGTCCTGCAACTCCCGGATCATCCGGTCGTCCCCGGTCACTTCCCAGTAGATCAGCGACACCGGAATCATCCCCACCGCGTTCACCTCGTCGAACAGCCGCCGCATGGTGAACTCGCTCCCCAGCTGCCGGGCCCGCTCGGCGATGACTTCCTCCATCAGCCGCCCCCCGACGATGTAGCTCGCCCCGTACCCCGGCTGCCGGAGATACAGGTGCTGCTCGAACCCCAGCAGCGGGTCCCGCCGCATCCACCCCCGCGGGGTCCAGCCCACGTGGACGTCCCCCGCCTGCGCCATGGTCAGGACATTGGAATGGGCGTAGAGACTGCCGATCCCGCGCGCCGCCCGGGCCGCCAGCATCAGCCAGACGATCTCCCGCGACCGGGGGCTGTCATCGTACAGCCCCGCCTGCATCATCCACTCCTCCATCGAGGTGGCCATCCCCTCGGCCCGGCTCATCCATACGTTATATAGGAGGGCACTGCGCCGGATCGGGTCCGGGTTCGCCCCCTCGCGGAGCCGCCAGTTGTCCCACCAGTGAGAGGCGTGGGTCCAGAGCGGGTTCGGATCGCGCTGGGAACCCTGCATGAAGAAGTGGCGGGTGGCCGCCGGCGAGAACGACGGCATCCGCTCCCGGAGCGCCCGCTCCATCCACGGCTCCATCGTCAGAATCCCCTGCCGGTTCAGGAACCGGAAGTACCGCGCCAGCGCGCTGTCCTGCATCACGGCGTACGCCTCCGGCGTCTCGGCCACCGGCATCGGCGGCAGCGCCTGGTTCCGGCTCTCCTCCAGCCGGAGGGACGTGTGCGCCCGGGCCAACTCGCACCGGAGGGTGGTGACCTCTTCGTCCCACGTCAGCGGCACCAGCAGCACATTCCGGATGAACCAGGTGTAGTTCTCCTTGCCGACCCCCGACGGCCCCAGGTGCCTGGGCGCCTCCGCCTCGAGCCACTTGGTGAACTCCTCGGTGACCGCCCGAGCGCCCGACACCGCCGCCACCAGGGCGGGGTTGCCTCCCTTCACCCGGTCCTGCAACTCGACCAGCGTGGCGGCCTGCTCCGCCAGGGCCCTGACCCCACCGATCCAGAGATCGTGAGCGGTGCTCCCTGCCAGGTTCACCCGCGCCTGCCGAAGCAGCGGCGGAACCGTGTTGAGTGCCGCGGTGAGCCGGCGGGTTTCGTCCGGGGTGAGCGGCTTGACGGTATCGAACCGGGTCCGGGGCCAGATCCCGTACTGCCAGAGCCGGATGGCCCCATGAATGGTGGGCCCCTCCTCGGCGGGAGTGTCGCTCTCTTCGGTTCGGACCGATGCGTAGTACGCCGGGTCCCGCGCCCATGGCTGGAGCACCATGAGGTGATACTCCATCCCGTTCATCTCGGCGCGCACAATGTGCCAGTCCACCTGCTCGTGAACCGACCAGCCGGTGGTGTCGACCGCATGGAGCCGCTGCTGATAGCCCTTGAGTTCGGTGAGCCGCCGGGCGCTGGTGGCGGGGCGATAGTCGGGCGCGCCCTCCAGACGGGGCGGCTCCTCGAAGGTCCGCCAGTCCTGGAACAGCTCTACCAGGTTGGGATATGTGGCGCTCTGGGCACGGAGCTCCAAGGGCAGGCAGATGACAAGGACGGGAAGGGCGGCAAGGGCGGCAACCAGCCGGACTAGGATGCGACGCATGCGGGGACTCCCGGGGGACGAGTAAGGCACTCGGTCCAAGCTATCACTGAGGCACTCGTTCCCAAGCTATCACCCGATCCAGCCCCGCCACCAGATCCTCCACCACATCATCGACCAGGTCCTCGACCAGATCGCATTCCGGCCGTAACTTCGGGGGTCTTCCACCCGGGACCATCATGCGCCGACTTTTCCTGCCCGTCGCCCTGCTCACCCTGCTGGCCCCGCGGTCGGGTCAGGCCCAGGCCAGGCCCGATCCTCAGGCCCGGGCCAAGCCCGATCCCGCCGCCCAGCTCGACCGCTACATCCAGCAGGTCCAGGCCGACTGGGGAGTGGTCGGGCTGGCCATCGCGGTGGTCAAGGACGGCAAGGTCGTCTTCTCGAAAGGCTACGGGATCCGGACCAAGGGCACCAGCGACCCGGTCGACCCCAACACCCTCTTCGCCATCGGCTCCACCACCAAAGCAATGACCGCAGCCGCGTTGGGTCTTCTGGTGGACGAGAAGAAACTCAAGTGGGACGACAAGGTCACCGACCATCTGCCCGGATTCCAGCTGATCGACCCCTGGGTGACCCGGGAACTCACAGTCCGTGACCTGCTCTCCCACCGCGCCGGGCTCGGCAACGCCGACGTGCTCTGGTACGGCACCGACCTGACCGCCGCCGAGATCGTCCACCGGGCCCGCTTCATCCCGATGGCCTACTCGATGCGGGCGGGATACACCTATCAGAACATCATGTACGCCGTGGCGGGTGAAGTGGTGGCGGCAGTGAGTGGGATGCCGTGGCAGACATTCATTCAATCCAGGATCCTCGCGCCGCTCAAGATGACCTCCACGGTGACCACCCTTGCCCAGACCGCGGGTCGGCCCAACGTCGCCAGCCCGCACGCACTGGTGGCCGACACGGTCGCCGTCATCGAGAATGCCAGTGTGGACGGCGTCGCCTCGGCGGGCTCGATCTGGTCGAGCGTGACTGACATGGCCAGGTGGGCCGCGGTGATGATCGACAGCGGACGGGTCGATGGCGGTCGCTTCCTGGCGCCGGCCACCTGGGCCGAGCTGTTCAAGCCGCAGACCATCATCCCCACCAGCCAGTTCTATCCCACCGCCCGGCTCACCAGGCCGCACTGGACCAGCTACGGCCTGGGCTGGTTCCAGCAGGACTACGCCGGCCGCGCGGTGGAGATGCACACCGGCAGCATTGACGGGATGGTCGCGATCATCGGGCTGATTCCCGAGGAGCGGCTCGGGGTGTATGTCCTGGCGAACATGGGCAGCGGCCGGATGGAGCTGCGGCATGCCCTGATGTGGAAGGCGTTCGACCTCTGGCTTGGCACCGGATCGCGCGACTGGAGCAAGGAGTTCCTCGAGCTGTACCGTCCCGGCTGGGAGGCGCAGCGGAACGCGGTGGCCCAGGCCGAGCAGCGGCGGGTGAGGGACACCAGGCCGACGCTGGTGCTCGACGGATATACCGGGGTGTACGCCGATTCGCTTCAGGGCACCGCCCGGATTGCGCTGAAGGACGGGAAGCTCTGGTACCAGCAGTCGGAGTGGCTGACTGGCGAGATGGAGCACTGGCAGTACGACACCTTCCGGATCCGGTGGGTCAAGCCGTGGATGGGCACCGCGCTGGTGACCTTCCCGGTGGCGGAGACCGGGATGGTGACCCGGATGGAGTCTGGCACCGGGCCCGACAGGGTGGTCATGCAGCTCAAGTCGCGGCGATAGGTGGCGGGCAAGCCGTCGAGTCACCCGGTCATCCTGAAGACCGTCCGCCGGATCCCGCGCGGGCGGGTGGCCACCTATGGCCAGGTCGCCGAGGTGGCGGGCCTTCCCAAGCAGGCTCGGCTGGTGGGGTATGCCCTCCGGCATGCCGGCGACGACGTCCCCTGGCACCGGGTCATCAACGCTCAGGGAACGATCAGCGATCGGGCCGACCCCGACTGCATTCCGTTGCAGCGGGCGTTGCTGGAGGCCGAGGGGGTCGAGTTCAACTGGAAGGGGAGACTGGACCTGAAGCGCTATCTATGGAAGCCCCGCTGATGCCGACCGAGCGACTCTACTTTGCCGATGCCTACCTGACCACCTTCTCCGCGGAGGTGGTGGATCGTCGCGAGGCAGAGGGCCGGCATCAGGTGGCACTCGACCGGTCGGCGTTCTATCCCGACGGCGGCGGGCAGCCCGGCGACCACGGCCATCTCAACGGCGTGGCGGTCACCGACACCCAGTCGGAGGGGGAGCTGGTCTGGCACACCCTGGCGGGGCCGCTGGGTGACGGGCCGGTGGAGGGCGTGGTCGATTGGCATCGCCGGTTTGACCATATGCAGCAGCATCACGGTCAGCATCTGCTGTCGGCGGCGTTCGAGGACCTGTTCCGGTTGCCGACGCTGGCCTTTCATCTGGGGGTGGAGTACGCCTCGATCGACCTGCCAGGCGAAGTGACTGAGGAGCAGTGCCTGGCGGTGGAGGCGCGGGTCAACGAGGTCATCTGGGAGGATCGGCCTGTGCTGGTGCGGTTCATGGGGCCGGACGAGCTGGCGACGATCCGGCTGCGGAAACCGCCGACCGTGGAGGGTCTGGTGCGGGTGGTGTCTGTGCCGGACTTTGACCATTCGGCGTGTGGCGGGACCCATCCGCGGTCCACCGGTGCGGTGGGAATGCTGTTCGTCCGGCGGCGGGAGCGGCGGGGGGAGGAGACCCGGGTCGAGTTCCTCTGTGGCGGGCGGGCGCTGGGGGACTTGCGGGTCAAGCACGGGATCGTGAGCCGGTTGGGGGCGGAACTGACGGTGCCGCCGGGAGAGCTGGTGGAGGCGGTGGAGCGGGTGAGGCGGGAGGAGAAGGAGTCGCGGAAGCGGCTGGCGGAGATGACCGACCGGTGGCTGGCGCTGGAGGCGGTAGTTCTAGCGGGCCGGGCGGAAACGGTCGGGACGCTCC
>CAYINH010000213.1:0-5242 GCA_964364615.1 uncultured Gemmatimonadaceae bacterium | reverse complement strand
ACGTCGAGGATCCGGGCCAGGGTCTGGGCCAGCAGCGTCTTGCCCACCCCGGTCGGACCGATCAGCAGGATGTTGGACTTGTCGAGCTCGACGCCGTCGTCCTTGGCGCCGGCGGCGTTGATCCGCTTGTAGTGGTTGTACACGGCAACGGCCAGGGTGCGCTTGGCGCGTTCCTGGCCGATCACGTACTGGTCGAGGACATCCTTGATCTCCGACGGGGTCGGGACCCGGGTGATGCTTTCAACGACTTCCCGTTCCTCGTCCTCGGCCAGAATCTCGTTGCAGAGGGTGATGCATTCATTGCAGATGTAGACCGACGGGCCGGAGATGAATTTCCGGACCGAGTCCTTGGATTTGCCGCAGAAGGAGCAGCGCAGCTGCTTGTCGGTCGACATGGGGTCAGAGCCTCATCTCAATGAACGGCATTGCCGGGCCCCCCGTCAAGGGGTGTCGCCGCCCTTGAGGCTCTGTTGGGGCACCAGGACGTTGTCGATGATCCCGTAGGCCCTGGCCTCCTCGGCACTCATGAACCGGTCCCGGTCCACGTCCCGCTCGATGGTCTCGACCGACTGGCCGGTATGCCGACTCAGCAGCTCGTTCATCTTGGACCGGAGATAGAGGATCTCCCGGGCCTGGATCTCGATGTCCGAGGCGGTCCCCTGGGTCCCGCCCGACGGCTGATGGATCATGATCCGGGAATGCGGCAACGCACTCCGCTTGCCCTTGGCTCCGGCCGCCAGCAGGAAGGCGCCCATCGAGGCGCACATCCCCATGCAGATCGTGTTGACGGGGGCCCGGAGGTGCTGGATCGTATCGTAGATGGCCATCCCGCTCGACACGATCCCCCCCGGGGAGTTCAGGTAGAGATAGATGTCCTTCTCCGAGTTGTCGGCGTCCAGGAAGAGCAGTTGGGCGATGATGATGTTGGCCACATCATCGTTGATCCCGGCGCCCAGGAAGACGATCCGGTCCATGAGCAGCCGGGAGAAGATGTCATAGGTCTTCTCGCCGCGGCTCGACCGCTCGATGATGTACGGGGGATACAGGGAACTCAGGCTCACGACGTCTCCTCGGTCACCGTGGATCCGGACAGCAGGAACGCAAAGATCTTCTCTTCCGTGATGGAACGCTCAAGTTCGCCCAGGCGCTTGGCCTCCTGAAGCGAACGGTAGACTTCTCCCGGCGCGACCCCTCGGGCCGCGGCGATGGTCCCGATCCGCTCGTCCAGCTCCGCCTCGGTGGCGCGCAGGGTCTCCTGCTCCGCCACCGCCCCGAGGACGAGATCCCGCCGGACCTGCTGCATCGCGACCGGCCGGAACTGGGCGGCGAAGGTGTCGTACTGCTCCTGGGGAATGTTGAAGCCGTGGGCGAACCCGTGCAGGACCCGCTCCACCAGCGATGGCGGTGGCGTCACCCCGTTGGCCTCGGCGATCTGGCCGATCAGCGATTCGCGGACCGCCCGGTCCGCCTCCCGCTCGGCGTCCTGGGCCAGGTCGGCCCGGACCGCGGTCTTGAGCGCATTGAGGTCGGCGAACTCCCCCACCTCGGCGGCGAAGCCGTCATCCAGCGGCGGAAGCTCCTTCCGCTTGACCTCCCGCAGGGTGATCCGGACCCGGCGGGATTGACCCCGGCGTTCCAGGTCGGGATGGTCGTCGGGGAAGCGCACGTCGGTGTCGGCGGTCGCACCCGGGAGGAGCTGCATGATCTGCTCTTCCAGCTCCGGGATCGCATCGCCCTCGCCCAGCACCAGGGTGAAGGGCTTGCCCTCGTGGACGGTATCCCCCTCGATCGAGGCGACCTCCCCCTCGACCCGCATGCCGGGGGCCGGCATGGCGCCCTCGACCGGCAGCCAGGCGGCCTTCTTGTCCCGCAGCTGGTCCAACTGATCGGCAACCTGTTCGTCGGTAACCGGCGCCAGGGTTCGGGACACGGTGAAGCCGGTGATCCGCTCCAGGACGATCTCCGGTTTGACCTCGACCAGGAGTTCGAACTCGACCGGCTGACCGGCCTCGAATTTCAGATTGCGGATCGAGGGGTCGGCCACCGGCTTGAGCCCCTGGGACTCGACCGCGACATCCCAGCCCTCCCGAATCACGTCCTGAATGACCAGCTCACGGATCTGTTCGGAAAACCGTTTCCGGACCACCGCCGCCGGGGCCTTGCCCTGGCGGAAGCCCGGGAGCTTCACGCGCCTGGAATACTGCCTGACGGCCTTTTCCTCAGCCAGCTGCACCCGGTCCACCGGCACGGTGATCTGGAGCGCCCGGGAGGCCGGATCTTCAGCGGTCTTGATGACAGTGATCTCACTCATGGACAACAATTTACCAGCCCGACGGGAGGGGGGGCAACGTCGGGTCCGGGGGGGGACCTTCGGGGGAGAGTGCTGTGATGCGAACGGCGGGAGTCGAACCCGCACCCCTTGCGGGACAGGATCCTAAGTCCTGCGCGTCTGCCAGTTCCGCCACGTTCGCTGGCGCCGGCCGGGAGGCACCCCGGCCGGCGAGGTCAGGTGCGTCCGACCACCACCGTTGCGCTGCGATCGGCCTTCTTGTCCAGGTGGCCGAAGTCCTTGGCCGCCCGGTGGGTCGCCACGCCCAGGACTAGCAGGCAGAGGGTCGCCAGTCCGTGCTTGGCCGAGGCGATGATGAAGCTGACGACCGTGACCCACCGCTCGTCCACGGCCCGGTTCTGGCGAACTTGGACTGCATCGAGGGTGAATGCCAGGACCATGATCAGCAGGGCGATGGCCGCGGCGAAGGACTTGAGGCTGACGACCCGCAGCAGCCAGCGCCGCTCGGTTGCATAGGCGCTGACCGAGACCAGCAGCAGCCCCAGAATCGGGGTGAGGAGGAAGGTGGAGAGAATCCCGATGGCGCCATATCGCCAGTCCGCCGCACCGGGCCGGAGCGGCCAGACGTTGCCCACGAAGTCGATGACCGGGACCACGATGAGAAAGAGTCCAACGACGAGGATCGGGGTCGCGAGCCGCCGGGTGCTGTCCATTTCAGTGGGCCTCGGTGTGGTGCCGGAAAGGGGGCCGGATGGGACGACGGGCGGCGATCAGAGACCGCCGCCCGTCATAACTAATGTACGGGATCGTGCCGCGCTAGGTGTTCTTCCGCCGACGGCTCCGCAGCGAAGCGAGACCGAGGCCCACCAGACCGGTTGCCAGGAGCCCCATGGTGGCCGGTTCCGGGACGACGGTCGGAGTGCCAGTCAGGAACTCCTGCTTGCCGCAGCTGGTCTGGCCCTGAATCCCTTCGCAGCCGCTCCACTTGCCGACGTAGTAGCCCTCGGTGACCTTCAGGTCCGTCAGGACGTAGACGTTGTCATAGTTGTAGTTCTGGTAGTTGATGCTCGCCCAGCTGAGGTAGCCATTGATCTTGTCATTCGGGCTACCAGGGGTCACAGGGCCGAGCCAGGGGATCGGGGACACCGGGATCGACCCCAAGCTCCAGATGGCGTACTGGATGAAGCCCCATTCGCTCTCATTGCCGACCTGGAAGAGCGTGGTCAGCAGCGACATCTGGCGGTATCGGTCGAGCGAACCGGAGAGCGGACCCCACCGGGTCTTCTCCAGGCTGGTGTCATCCGACAGGTCCGTCTGATACCCGGTGAAGTTCCCGGCATAGTTGTAGAAATCGGTGCACCAGATCGAAATTGGCGGTCCATCCAACGTGCCGGAATACGTCCCGACCCGGAGGCCCCCGTAGGTGACGGGGCCACCACTGACGAAGGTGACGGCGTGCCCTCCGGTGAACTGGGCTTGCCCGGATTGGGCCACCACGGCCAGCAGGAGGGCAAGAACGGCAGCGATGCGCTTCAGCATGGGGCTCTCATGGGTGCGAGTGTTCACAGGTCATTCTCGAGCCATCGAGGCTCACTGCCCAATAGCTATGCAATGGTCAGGCCGTCAATCCTCGCAACGGTGCCGCCCGGGCCACGCCCACTCTACAGTCGTTAAGTTATTTACCGTCAACGGTTTACCATGCTAGTACCGGGTTGTCGAGTTCCTTGACGGGGCCCGGATGTCAGTCTTGTTGGTGTGGTGGCGCAACAACACTTCGGGGTGGGGACTCCCGCCACCCATTATGTTTTCTCCCGGTCCCCGATCCGGTGGTCGGGATGAACTTCACCTATTTCGGATGGGGATAGCTATGGTCAGGACGGTTCGAATCGCGGGATTGGTCGGTCTGGTGGCACTTACCCTGGCAGGCTGCGGCCGGGGGGACAGTCGGGTGGAGAACCTGGCCACGGGCATCTCCAGGGACAGCGCGCTCGCGGTGATGGGCGCCACCCCGGAGGTGCCAACCCAGTATCTGGTGAATGGGCAGTACATCGAGGCCATGGTCTACCGGCGGCCGGGCGCGGAGGGTGACTTTGCCGCGCTGGTCCGCCGGGACCTGACCCCGATCGTCCTGGTCAATGGGCTGGTGACTGGATGGGGCTGGGAACACTGGGACTCGGTGGCCACCGAGAATACCATCCAGGTCAGCCCGAAGCAGTAGTGAATCGGGCCCGACCCCCGGGCGGATATGAAGGGACCCCGCGGCCTGGGCCACGGGGTCTCTCTGCATCCAGGAGCGACAGTCGCTCTTGGCCGTACCTATCGAATCCGGAGTCGGACTGCCCGCCGGCCCGGAGTCCCATCGGGGAGACCCGGGTTGTACACCGTGAGGGTGACCACGCCGCCGGCGCCCACCGACTTCAGGGCATTCCGGAGGTCCATCTCCGTCCGCACCGGGGTGTTCTCCACCGCGACGATGATATCGGGGCTCTGGCTGGCCAGCCCTTGGAGCCGACCCTCGGCCGGGCCGTCCGGCTGCAGCTCACGGACCACCAGGCCGCGAAAATTGGGCTGGAGGTCAAGCTCCCGGATCCAATCCTGGGTCACCGGTTCGACGGTGATCCCGACATCGTTGATCAGCGAACCACTGGCGGCTTCTTCCGGGGGAGTGGCAGTGGCTTCGGCGGTGACCTCCGGAGTGCTCTCCTGAGCGACGAGACGCACCTCCAGGGTCTTCCGGATCCCGCCCTTGCGCGCCACCTCCACCTTGACGGATTCCCCCGGACGACGAAAGCCGACTTCCTGCTGCAACTGGGCGGTGTATTCCATCGGCTTGCCATCGATCGAGAGGATCACGTCCCCCTCCTCGAGGCCGGCCCGCTTGGCGGGCGAGGTGGTACTGGTGAAGCC
The DNA here is from genome assembly GCA_964364615.1 of uncultured Gemmatimonadaceae bacterium. GTDB lineage: Bacteria > Gemmatimonadota > Gemmatimonadetes > Gemmatimonadales > GWC2-71-9 > SZUA-320. The sequence goes on along the minus strand of CAYINH010000213.1, from coordinate 45 downwards.
CGAAACCATCACCCCCCGGATCTGCTTGAGGCCGACATACTCCGC
>CAYINH010000212.1:0-5273 GCA_964364615.1 uncultured Gemmatimonadaceae bacterium | reverse complement strand
CGGGCAGTGAACAACGAACCACGTACCCTCAACACCTCCGGGGCCTGATCGGCCCGGGGGGAGGGGCAATCGAACTGCACCGCTCCACCTCTCTCACCCTTGGTCCCTCAGAGGCCTGGGCGCGCCTGAGAGGTGACGCGGAGGCCGTTCAGTGGCAGGGGATCGAGATCCTGGTACCGTCGCCCACCGAGCTCGTGTGGCACTCCATCAGTCACGCCGCGACTGACGGCGTGCTCGGCTTCCGGATCAGACACTGGCTCGACCTCGTGGGGCTGCTGACCGCCGGTGTTCCGGTAGATTGGGATGCCATCGGCCAGCGGATCATTGCCGAGCCGGTGCCGGATGCCCTTACGTTGAAGGCAGTCAGCCCGACGGTCCTCCGCCAGTGGCTCGGGGGCACAGTCGAGTTGCTGGCCCAGGGGACGACGGCCGCGTGGTGCCACCTGGCGACACCGGTTGACCTGGAGCGCCTCCTGAATGGCCGGGCGCGGCTGCTCACCGTCCGCTGGGGCCAAGGGCGGGTTATGGAACGCCTGCTGACGGAGTGGACCCGCGGAGTGCTGGGGTGGTCGCTCGAGCCGATTCCGGACGCGGGGTGGCGGCGGGTGCGGGGGCGAACGGTGAGCTTTGTTGCGCGCGGTACCGGTCGGTTGCTGAACTTCGGGTCCTCAATTCCTTCAGGCAGGTAGATCATGGCGGCTAAGAACGGCCTTGCCCCCTCGCATCCGCCGATCGAATACCACGACCGGCACACCGTCCTCGGTGACCTGCGAGAGAGCTTTGCCGACCTCTGGGCCCACCAGGAGTTGCTGAAGCAGCTTACCGGCCGGGACATCAAACTCCGCTACAAGCAGGCGGTGATGGGATTCGCCTGGGCGGTCTTCATGCCGATCCTGGTGGTCCTGGCGGGGCTGGTCGTGCGGCTGGCGATGGCCTACGTCTCCGGCCGCCCGCTGTCGATAGCCGGGATGGCCGGGGTCGCGGTCAAGGCGTTGCCGTGGGCGTTCTTCGTGGGCGCCGTGGGGTTTGCGAGCAACAGTCTGATCAGCAACCAGTCGCTGGTTTCCAAGGTCTTCTTCCCCCGCGAGGTGCTGCCGCTCTCGGCGGTCCTGGCCCAGGGCTTCGACACCATGATCGGCGCGGTCGCCCTGATCCTGGCACTGCCGTTTCTGGGCGCCACCCTGAGCCCGGCACTCCTCTGGGTGCTGCCCCTCGCCGGCTTGATGTTCCTCCTCACCCTGGCGGTCTGTCTCTTCCTGGCCTGTTCGAACCTGTTCTTCCGAGACGTGAAGTACATCGTCCAGGTGCTGCTGACCTTCGGGATCTTCTTCACCCCGGTGCTGTTCGACGCCCCCATGCTGGGTGAGCGGTATGGGCCGCTGGTCATGCTCAATCCACTCGCCCCGATCCTGGAGGGGCTGCGGCTGGCGGTGGTGGAGGGCCACAACCTGCTGGTGCCCCTCCGGGTCGAAGTGGCGGGGCGGCTCACCGAGTTCTGGTCACCCTGGTACCTGCTGTGGAGTACCGGGGTCGCCGCCGTGGGGCTGGTCTTTTCCATCACGATGTTTCGCCGGCTCCAGTACCTCTTCGCGGAGTGGGTATGAGCGTGTCAGGGGGCGAGGCGGGAATCACCGTCGAAGGGGTGTGGAAGAAGTTCCGACGCGGGGAGCGGCATGATTCGCTCCGCGACCTGCTCCCCAGCATGGCCCGCCGGTTCGCCCGGGGCGGCGCGGACCCCACCACCTTGGCCGAGCGCGATTTCTGGGCGCTGCGGGACATCAACTTCGAGATCAAGGCCGGGCAGGCGCTGGGCATCATCGGGCACAACGGCGCCGGGAAGTCCACCCTGCTCAAGCTCATCACCCGGATCATGCGCCCCACCCTGGGGCGCTGCACCGTCCAGGGCCGGATTGGCGCCCTCATCGAGCTGGCGGCCGGTTTTCACCCGGACCTGACCGGGCGAGAGAATATCTACCTGCAGGGCGCCATCATGGGGATGCCGGCAACGCTCATCAAGGGCCGGTTTGAGGAGATCGTCGAGTTCGCCGGGATCACCGACTTCATTGACACGCCTGTCAAGCGGTACTCCAGCGGGATGAACGCCCGCCTGGGGTTCTCCATCGCGGCCCATCTGGAACCCGAGGTGCTGATCATCGACGAGGTGCTCTCCGTGGGCGACCTGGCGTTCCAGGAGCGCGCCTTCGGCCGGATGCAGGAGATCGTTCGGAGCGGCATTCCAGTCGCCGTGGTCAGCCACCAGCTCGACCGGATCGCCACCCTGAGCACCCAGGCCATCCTGTTGCGTCGGGGCGCCCTGGTGACCAGTGGCTCCCCCGCGGAGTGCATCTCGGCCTACGTGGCGGGCCAGCTCGAAGCCGCCGACGCCACCCCGGCCAGCGTGCCCGGACTGAGTCTCTCCCCACTGGCGGTCGAACCGATCGGAACCGTCACCAGCGGGCAGCGGCGTACCGTGGTGGTCCGTGGAAGGTACGATGCTGCCACGGCGGGGGACCGGAAGTTCGGGTTCGGACTTCGGGTCCGGAGGATGGAGACTGGCCAGGTCGTCTTCACGGCCTGGAGCAACCGGTTCGGCATGGTGGTCCAGGAGGAAGGAGCCTTCGTCATGCGGTTCGACCTCCAGTTCAACCTGCCGCCGGGGGTCGTCGCACTCGAGAGCATGGTGGTGGATTCCGAGAACGACCAGGTGCTGGGGCATGGCCCCTGGGTCCACGTCGAGATCACCCAGGGGCCCCCTTTCCAGGGGACGGTGCAATGCAACCCGGTCGTCGCACTCGAAACCGGGGGACGAGCCTATATTCCACCCGACTCCCACCCCATCTGAGGCATGCGCGCACTCGTCAAGACCACCCGGGGACCCGGCATGGAGTTGCAGGAGGTGCCGGTCCCGTCCCTGGGCCCGAACGATGTGCTCATTCGGGTGCTCTACGCCGGCGTCTGTGGCACCGACCTCCATATCTGGGAGTGGGATGCCTGGGCCGCGGGTCGGCTCAACCCTCCGGTGGTCATCGGCCATGAATTCTCCGGCCGGATCGAGGCGCTGGGACCGGAGGCCGAGGCCGAGGCGCTGCTCAAGATCGGGGACCTGGTCACCGCCGAAGGCCACATCGTCTGTGGTCACTGCCTCCCCTGCCGGACCGGGAACGGTCACCTCTGCTATCGCACCCGGATCATCGGGGTGGACCGGGACGGGGCGTTCGCCGACTTCATCGCCATGCCGGCCTCCAACGTCATCCCGCTCGACGGGATCTCCCCCGAAATCGGCGCCATCATGGACCCGATCGGTAACGCGGTCCACACCGTCCTCGAAGGAAACGCCGTCGCGGGGAGCACCGTGTTTGTCCTGGGCTGCGGGCCGATTGGCTGCTTTGCGGTCGGAGTGGCCCGGGCGGCCGGCGCCTCACAGGTGATCGCCAGCGACCTCAATCCCACCCGCCTGGAAATTGCCCGGGCGATGGGAGCCCACGTGACGCTGGACGCGTCGCAGGAGGACGTCGTCACCAGGATCCGGGAGGTCACCGCCGGGGAGGGGGTGGACCTGGTCTGCGAGATGAGCGGCCACCCGTCGGGGCATGCCCAGGCGTTCGCGGCCGCCCGACCCGGCGGCCGGGTCAATCTGCTCGGCACCCCGAGCCGGACCACCGAAGTGAACTTTGCCCGGGACGTGATCTTCAAGGGGCTGACCCTCTACGGCGTTACCGGCCGGAAGATGTACTCCACCTGGAACGCCATGCAGCGCTTCCTCCGGACCGGGCAGCTGGACCCCCACCCTGTGGTGACCCACCGCTTCCCCCTCGAAGGGATCGCCGACGCCATCCGGGTCATCAAGGAGGGGTCGGCCGGCAAGGTGATTCTGGAGATCGGGACATGACCAACCAGCTCGACACCAGGCTCCGGGCGGAACTCGATCAGTTCAAGGCCGATGGGGTCTACAAGACGTTCAACTATCTGGAGAGCCCCCAGGCAGCCCGGGTCCGGATGGAGGGTCGAGGGGAGATCATCATCCTCTCGTCCAACAACTACCTGGGTCTGAGCAACCAGCCGGAGGTGGTGGCGGCGGGCCAGCGAGCCCTGACCCGGTTCGGGGCCGGCACCGCCTCGGTCCGGTTCATCTGCGGGACATTCACCATCCACCGCGAGCTGGAGCAGGCCTGCGCCCGGCTGGTGGGGACACCGAGCGCCCTCAGCTTCGTGAGCTGCTGGAATGCCAACGAGGCGCTGCCGGCGACCGTGCTCACCGACCAGGACCTGGTGCTGAGCGACCAGTTCAATCACGCCAGCATCATCGACGGCGTCCGCCTGGCCAAGAGCATCACCCGGTGCCAGACCGGGGTGTACGCCCACGCCGACCTGGCCGACCTCGACGCCAAGCTCAAGTCGGCCGGCGATCGCCGGATCAAGCTGGTCATCTCCGATGGAGTCTTCTCGATGGAGGGCGCCATTGCCGACCTCCCGGGGCTGCTGGAGGTCTGCCGGAAGCATGGCGCGGTCCTGGTGGTGGATGACTCCCATGGCACCGGGGTCCTGGGCGCCACCGGCCGGGGCACGGCCGAGCACTACGGCGTGCTCGGGGAGATCGACATTATCACCTCGACCCTGGGCAAGGCACTGGGGGGCGCGGCCGGGGGTTTCGTTGCGGGTTCCGAAGAGCTCATTGACTTCATCGGCCAGCGGGCCCGGCCCCAGCTCTTCACCAACGCCCTGCCCTGCACCGTGGCCGCCAGCGCGCACGCCGCGATCGAGTACCTGGAGGCCCACCCCGAGCGGGTGACCACTCTCCGGGACAATACCAGGTATTTCCGCGAGGGGCTGCTGGAATTGGGGTTCAAGCCCTTGCCGGGGGAGACTCCGATCATTCCCGTCATCCTGGGGGAGACCGCCGCCGCGATCCGGGCGAGCCAGTTGCTGCTGGAGGAGGGGGTTTTCGTCACCGGGTTCGGATTCCCGGTGGTGCCTCATGGACAAGCCCGGGTCCGCTGCCAGGTCTCGGCCGGACACACCCGCGAGGATCTCGATCAGGCCCTTCAGGCCTTCAAAAAGGTAGGAAAGGCCCTCTCGCTAATATGAACCCGACCAGTAGCTGATGCAGCTTTACTATTACCGAGGTTGCCTCGGAAACTTCGGGGACGAGTTGAACCCGCTCATCTGGCCACGTCTGCTGCCCGGATTGCTCGATACCGATCCGTCACTGTTGTTGGTTGGGATGGGGACGATTCTGTCGGACCACCTACCGCCCGGACCCCAGAAAGAGGTGA
>CAYINH010000211.1:4336-5283 GCA_964364615.1 uncultured Gemmatimonadaceae bacterium | reverse complement strand
CATTCGAGGCCTTGAGCCGCCGGAGGACGGCGGCGGCCTGTCCGGTGAGCAGACTGGTCAGCACCACCAGATCCCGAGGGTGGGACGTCTCAGACACCGGTTCCGCCGCAGCCAACTCGGGGAGCCAGACGTCGGCCGCGCCGCTCTCCTGCCAGAGCCGCACCAGGACATCCACATTCCGCGCGGTCCGCAACCCCTTGTTCCACTCATCCCGCACCCGCTCGGCGCTGATCCCCGACAATCCCGGGGCCAGCTGTTGCGCGGCGTTCCAGGTTTCCGGCTCGATGGTGAAGTCGAACCGGGCGGCAAACCGCAAGGCCCGGAGAATCCGGAGGTAGTCCTCCCGAAACCGGTCGGCCGCCACCCCCACAGCCCGCACCACCCGCCGGGCAATGTCGCCCCGGCCATCAAACGGGTCGCACCATTCGCGGCGCACCGGATGGTAGGCGATCGCATTGATGGTGAAATCGCGGCGAGCCAGGTCCTCCTCCAGCGACACCCCAAAACGGACGATGGCATGGCGGCCGTCGGTCTCCACATCGGCCCGGAAGGTGGTGACCTCGTGCAGTCGTCCCCGGCGATCGAGCACCCCCACCGTGCCGTGCTCGACTCCCACCGCGACGGTGCGTTTGAACAGTTTGAGCACCTGGGGTGGTTCCGCCGCGGTGGCCAGGTCCACGTCGCTCAGAGCGTCCTTCAGGATCCGGTCCCGGATCGCCCCCCCGACAGCCCAGGTTTCGTACCCGGCCCCTTCGAGCGTGGTGACGATCTCAAGCACCTCCGGCTCGAGCGTCAAGGCCGGGAACCCGGAATCAGCCACAGAGCACGCTGCCCCCGTTCACGTTGAGGATCTCCCCGGTGATGTGCCTCGCCAGATCGCTGCAGAGGAAAAGGATCGGACCCGCCAGATCTTCCGCCGGTGGAATCCGCTGAAGTGGGATCGTGGC
>CAYINH010000211.1:0-4326 GCA_964364615.1 uncultured Gemmatimonadaceae bacterium | reverse complement strand
CTACGAGCTGCTCGACGAGGAGATCATCGAGAGTCTCCAGAGCGGCGGCGTGTTCGCCAGCGAAGGCTTCCTCCAGGACCGTCTCGACGCGTTCACCGAGGTCTGGGGCGGCGCCACCGCGCGCGTGATCCGGGTCGGCCGGGTGATCGTGGCCGCGATCCGCCTCCGGGCATCTCCCTCGAGCGCCGACCAGCTCATCTCGGTGTCGACCCAGCCTGGAGCCACGCTGTTGACGGTGATGTCGGGGGCACACTCGATCGCCAGCGACTTGGTCACCGAGATCAGGGCACCCTTGGTCGCGGCGTAATCGGCGTGCCAGGCCTCGCCCCGCTGCCCGGCGGTGCTGGTCACGATTACCACCTGACCGCCCTTGCGGATATGCGGGATGGCCGCGCGCAGAGTGTAGAACACCCCATCGAGGTTGGCCGAAAGGGTGTGGCGCCACCGGGCGTCGTCCATTGCCGCCAGGGCGGTCTCGTCGGTCGGCCAGATGCCGTGGTTGGCCACGAAACTGTCGAGCCCTCCGAGGCGGCCGATCAGATCACTGATTACCGTGGCGGCCACCGTGGGATCGCCAAGATCTCCACCCGCTGCGTACCCCCGGCGCCCCAGCGCCTCGATTTCGGTGACCACGGCCTCCGCGTCCGCCTGGCGGCGATGATAGCTGATCGCCACATCGGCGCCGGCTCGGGCAAAGAGGAGCGCGGCCGCCCGGCCGATGCCGCGCGACCCGCCCGTGATGAGGACCTTCCGACCCGCCAGATCGATCATGCCTGCTCCTCCAGAAGGCCGGCGATGATGTGCTCGGCGGCCAGGTGAATCTCCTGAATCCGACTCGTCTCGTCGGAAGGAACGATGAAGCTCAGGTCAGCGAGCCCGGCGAGGCGCCCTCCCCCCTTCCCCAGGAACGCCACCACCCCGGTCCCCAGGGCATGGGCCGCCCGCGCGGCGGTCAGCAGGTTCTCGCTCTCCCCACTAGTGCTGTGCAGGATCAGCAGGTCCTCCGGCCCGCACAGCGCCTCCACCTGCCGGGCGAACACCTGGTCGAACCCGAGGTCGTTGCCGGCCGCGGTCAGGACGCTCGAATCGGTGGTCAGCGCCAGCGCGGCCCTGGCCCGGCGTCCCGGACGGAGATATCGCACCACGTATTCGGCCGCGACATGCTGCGCCTCCGCCGCGCTGCCACCGTTGCCGGCAAAGTACAGGGTGCCGCCGCGAGCGATGGTGTCCTGGTAGCGGCGGGCGATCGCCAACAGCTGGTCCGCCTGCCCGGCCGAGTCCCGTGCGATCGTCGCCAACCGTTCGAGCCCATGTTGGATGGCCTGGCGATCCATCACTCCTCCGGGTTCAGGAGTTGGCGCAGCCTGACCAGCAGCGGTTGCTTGATGGCAAAGGGCGGTACCGGGGTCAGGTCGCCGTCGGCGAGGATGGCCGTCGGGTTGCCTCGGGCCAGCAGATCAGCCTGCTCGTGTCCGCCGAGCTCGGACAGCGCCAGAAAGGCATCCGGCAACAACCGGGAGTCTCCATGGTTGTCGCCAGCCAGGATGTCCCCCAACCCGGCGGCCAGGAGGGCCCGCGCCCGATCCCCACGGGTCCTCGGTTGAAACAGGGTACGAGCATCCAGCTGCATTCGGGCCCCGGTCGCTTTCCACCGCGCGACGACCTCCGGGGTACAACAGGTATACCGCTCGGGATGGGCCAGGAGCGGGACCAGGCCGCACTGAGCCACCTGTGACAACGCGTTCAGCGCCGCGGGCGGCGCGATCGAGTTGGGGAACTCCACCAGCAAGTACCGCGAACTCCCAAGCCGGAGTTCAGCCTGACCCGCGGCCTCCACCGGAAAGGGGCGGTCGAGCATCAACTCGACTCCGCGATGGAGCTTGATCCCTTCCGGAATGGCCGGCCTGAGTCGCTCCCAGGCCTCGTCGTGCGCGGGCGGGATGCCCCGCCCGATCCGGCTGGCCAGGAAGTGAGGAGTCAGGCAGAGCTCCGTGACTCCACGCTGGGCCATCTTCCGGAGCACGGTGACCGACTGCTCGACCGAGCGGGAGCCGTCATCGACCCCCGGGAGGAGATGCGAGTGGAGGTCAACCACGAAGCGAGGAATCCAAGCGGATGGCCCGGGCCCGGGCTGCCAGGGCGCCAGGCTCCGTCTCGGACTGGCGCAGGAGGGCGAGGGTGATCAGGGCATCCGCGGTCAACAGGTCAATCGCCACCGAGCGGCCGGCCTCGGCGCCGCTCGCCGCCGCCAGGGCCGACCGGGCGGCCCCAACCAGCGTGTCCACGGCGTCCGGGGCCTCGGTGGGATGGAGATAGTGCTGTACCCGGCGACAGAGCGCTTTCGGCGCTCCCTCGGTCCGAGCGGCGAGCCACCCGTCGAGGGCCGTCATTCCCCGATCCATTCCTTCAGCAGCGCGGGTACCGCCGCCCGGGCCTCGGGCAGTCGAGCCGCATCCCCCGCACCTGCTGAGGCAAAATGGGGCCGGCCGCCGCCCTTGCCACCGCTCACCGAGGCGATCCGATTGACCAGGTCTCCGGCCTTGAGTCCGCGCTGCACCAGGTCGTCGGTCACGGCCACGTGCACCGCTCCGCGGCCGGCCGACCCGAACAGCACCAGGACCCGTCCGGGGCCGACGGAACGGAACCGGTCGGCGATCCCCCCCAACTCATCCCGATCCTCGCTGGAGGTGTCAGCCACGGTGACCGTGATCCCGTTGATCTCCAGGAGAGACTCCGCCGAGACCCCGGCGGCTCCGCTGGCCATGGCGTCGGCCAACCGGGCCTCCAGCCGATCGCGCTCCGCCAGCAACTGCTCCAGCCGCCGCGCCACATGCTCGGGCTGCGCCTTGAGGCTGGTCGCCACCTCATGGAGTCGCTCCCCGAGCGATTCCACTTCCGCATACGCCCGCCGCCCCGTCACGGCCTCGATCCGCCGCACCCCGGCCGCCACGCCACCCTGGGACACGAACCGGAAAAGTCCCAGCGCGCCGGTCGAGGCGACATGGGTCCCGCCGCACAGTTCGATCGAGTCTCCCATGACCACCACCCGGACCTTGTCACCGTACTTCTCGGTGAAGAACGCCATGGCACCAAGTTCCAAGGCATCGGGGTACGCCATCACCCGGGTGTCGACCACATGATTGGCCCAGACCTGCTCGTTGACCTCCCGTTCGACCCGCTCGAGCTGATCCGGATCGATCGGCCCGTGATGGCTGAAGTCAAATCGGAGCCGGTCCGGATCCACCAGAGAGCCCTGCTGGCGGACGTGTTCGCCCAGGTGCCGGCGCAGTGCCGCGTGCACCAGGTGGGTCGCCGAGTGGTTCCGCTCGATATCGCGGCGGCGGGCCAGGTCGACGACGGCCTGGACATCGCTGGGGGCGAACGTCCCGTCGAAGCTCCCGCTCACCACGGTGCCACGTTTCCCCGGAACGACTTGATCGACCGTGAGGGTCCAGTCATCGCCCACCACCCGACCGGTATCGCTCACCTGCCCGCCGGACTCCAGGTAGAAGGGGTTCCGTTGGAGCAGCAGATCGACCCGCGCGCCCTCCTGTCGGTACGCCAGCACGGCGGACTCCACGTCGGTCGCCTCGTAGCCGACAAACTTCTGGCGACCGCGGTGCGCCGAGAGCCAGTTTCCGCCCCGGCGCCCGGCGCCCGCGCTGGCGGGACTGGCCGCCCGTCGGGCGTCCTTGCGCGCCTCGCGAGACCGCTCTCGCTGACTCTCGAGCGCGATTTCAAAACCGTCTACGTCGACCGAGACCCCCCTCTCGCTGGTAATCAGCTGGGTGAGATCAATCGGGAAGCCGTAGGTGTCATAGAGCTTGAACGCTTCGTCGCCAGAAATCCGCTGGATCCCCGCCGCGAAGAGCTCGTCGAGCCGGCGGAGTCCGCCTTCGATGGTCTCCAGGAACCGCTCCTCCTCGTTCCGGGTGACGTCGCGGATGAAGTCGGCCTTCTCCACCAGCTTCGGGTAGGCTCGGCCCATCTCGGCCACCACGATGTCGGTCAGGGGCGCCAGGGTGGGCTCCTTCCGACCCAGCACCCAGGCATTCCGGACCCCGCGGCGCAGAATCCGTCGCAGGACGTATCCCCTCCCCTCATTGGACGGGAACACCCCGTCGGCCAGCAGGAAGGCGACCGCCCGGGTGTGATCCGCCAGCACCCGGTAGGAGGCCCCGACCCCGTCGGCACTCCCCGGATACGGAGCCCCGACCAGTTCCCCGACCTTCTCGAGCAGCACGCGGAAGCCGTCGGCGTGGAAGTTGTCGTCCACTCCCTGCATGACCGCCGCGATCCGCTCCAGGCCAGCGCCAGTATCGACCG
>CAYINH010000210.1:0-5288 GCA_964364615.1 uncultured Gemmatimonadaceae bacterium | reverse complement strand
GAGCCCGCGCACCCGGAGCAGCCTGGGCGCTCCGGCCCGACTCTCCACCCAGCTGAGCGGCAACCCGCCCGCCACCGACAGGTGGCGACGCCGCTCCTCCGGTACCCGGGAGAACACCATCGGCTGGGTCCCGACCCGGATCCCCTTCAGCTCGAAGAGCCGGATCAGATCGCCGAAGGTGATCACCGCATCGAGTTCGCCGTGGCCTCCTTCGACCGGCCAGACCCCGGCGTACACCACCTTGATCGGCCGCTTCGCCGCCTCGCGGAGATAGCGCGCCTCGGCCACCGGGGGCGCCACGATCGGCGCCAGGTAGGGGATCAGCTCCGGGTGGTTGAGCCCGATCGCCGCCACCATGACCGGGTCGGTCGACCGGAGCATCGTGCCCCAGCCCTCCGCCCCCCACAGCCGCTGATACTCTGCCGCCACCAACTCGTCGCCCAGCACTCCCCGCGAAACCATGGGGAAGCCGGCGGCGTAACACGCGTTGATCACCTGCTCCGGCGTGGCCGGATAGAAATGGGCCGACGCCTCGGTCCCCAGGATCAGGACCGTGTCGGGCTGCCCCGCCAGCCGGAGCGCCGTCTCCAGCGCCCCGGATGCATCAATCGCATCGTGCGGACAGGCGGGCAGACAGAGGCCACACCGGATGCACGAGTCCTCCATGATCATGACCGTCGATGCCTCCTGCGGCACCGCGATCGCCCCGGTGGGGCACACCCGGACGCAGGCCAAGCACCCGACGCACCGATCCTGCTCGACCAGGAACCTCAAGTGATTCTTCCGACGAGGGGTCGGAAAGCACAATATCCCTGTGACTTACGTGACTTGTCAAGCAGCACAGGCATTCCCCTATCCAGATGGCGGGCGCCAAATCGGCAGGCCGAAGCATCCACCGATCAGGCGAGCCCGAATTCCTTGATCTTCCGGTACAGCGTGCGCTCCCCTATCCCGAGCGCCTGGGCCGCCAATCGGCGATTCCCCCGGACCTCCCGGAGGGCCGCCTCGATGGTTGCCTGTTCTACTTCCGCCATGGTCATGCCACGACGGTAGAGGACCGCGTCCGGCTCCCGCTCCCCGCCCAGGTGGTGGAACGCAGGTTCAGTCATTTCAATGACTTGCACCTGGGTACCGGACTCATCCACCCGCCGCCTGAGGTCCTCGACCTGGTGTCGAAGATCCAGAACGCTCCTCAGGATAAACTCCAATTGTTGTGCTTCTGCATCACGACCGCCGCTCCCATGTCCCAACACCATGGGGAGCAGCACCGGCGCCCCCTCGAAAATATCGGCGGGAATGTCCGATGCCCGAATTTCGGTCCCCGGCGCCAGGACCACCATCGACTCGACCAGATTCCGCAGTTGCCGGATATTCCCCGGCCACGGTGCCGAGACCAGACGCTGCATCGCCTCGGCGGTGATGCCGCGGAAGGGCCGCTCGTGCTCCACCGAGAACTCCCGGGTGAACCGGCGCACCAGGAGCGGAATATCCTCCCGCCGTTCCCGGAGCGGGGGCAGGGCCATGGTCAGGACGTTGAGCCGGTAGAAGAGATCTTCCCGGAACTCCCCGGTGGCGGCCGCGTCCTTGAGCGACCGGTTGGTGGCCGCCACCACCCGGACATCGACCTTGATCGGTTGCGTCCCGCCGACCCGGAAGAACGACCGGCTCTCCAGAACCCGCAGCAGTTTGACCTGAGTGCTCTGGGGAATCTCCCCGATCTCATCCAGGAAAATGGTCCCCGTGTCGGCCAGCTCGAACCGTCCCAGCCGTCGCTCGGCGGCCCCGGTAAACGAGCCCTTCTCGTGGCCGAACAGCTCCGACTCCAGCAGGGTCTCGGGCAGCGCGGAACAGTTGACCGCGATGAACGGCTTCCCGCGACGCGGGGACAGGTCGTGCAGCGCCTTGGCCACCAGCTCCTTGCCGGTCCCCGACTCCCCCTGAATCAGGACCGTGCTCGACACCGGAGCCATCTGCTCCAGCTTGACCAGGACTTCCTGAATCGCCGGGCCCTGGCCGCTGATCCCGGTGTGGACCTGGAGCCGGCGCCGCTCGACCAGCCGCCTGGCTGTGGGCACCACGTCCGCAGCGGACACCGGCTTGACCAGCATCTCGGTCACCCCCAACCGGCTCCCCCGCTCTCCCCGGAACGAGTCGGTCGACTCCAGCATCGCCAGGGTGAGGATCTCCTGATCCCGCGCCAGGGCGGCCAGCCGGAGCGCCGGCGGATCGTGCACCGCGCCGGTCAGGATGACGAGCTCCGGTGTGGCCCGGCGGACTGCGGCCTGGAGGTCGTCCATCGCCGAGACCAGCGCGGTGGAAAAGCCGGCGGCCTCGAGCGCGGCGTTCAACGGCACCGCGGTCTCGAGGTCGTCCATCGAGAGGAGGATTTCAGCGCTCATGACGGATCGTGACTGTGGACGCGGCCCCGGATCAGGTCCACAGCGTGGTCAACGAACTGGTCGAGCACGGCCAGTCCGTCGCGCACCCCGCCAGGACTGCCGGGGAGATTGACGACCAGGGTCTGAGCCCGGACACCGGCGGTGCCTCGGGAGAGGGCCGCCCGGGGAAAGGTCGGGAACGAGGCCGCTCGAATGGCCTCGGCAATTCCCTCGGCGGGGCGATCGAGCACCGCCCGGGTTGCTTCCGGGGTGATGTCCCGCGCCGTCAGACCGGTCCCGCCGGTGGTGAGAATCAGGTCGGCCTGATCGGTGTCGGCCCACTCGGTGAGCGCTCGCACTATTTCCACCGTGTCATCGGGCACCAGCCGGGTGGCGGTGACCGAAGCGCCCCGGGCCTCTGCCCATCGGACGATACTCGGGCCGGACAGGTCCTCCCGCTCGCCACGGGCGCCGGTGTCGGACACCGTCAGCACGGCCACCCGGAGGGACGGACCCGCAGCGACGGCCATCAGCCGCGCCGGATCGAGCCCTGGGTGTAGAACGGCCGCTTGACGACCTCGGCGGGAAGCTTCTTCCCCCGGCAGTCCACCTGGAACCTGGTGCCGACCGTGGCATAGGCGGTCGGCAGGTAGGTGGTCCCGATCGCCGCGTCGAGCGAGGGGCTCTGGCCTCCGCTCCGCACGATGTCGACCGGGCGGCCATCGAGCAGAACCGGGTAGCCGTGCCGGGCGATCCCCCGTTCCAGCAGCCGGAAGCCAACCAGCTTGCGGTGCACCCCCCGTGCCTTCTCGGCCCGGAGCGGTTCCATCCCGACGAACGGGGAGCCCTTGTCCAGTTTCACGATCCAGCCGAGTCCGGCCTCCAGCGGGCTGATCGTGTCATCGATGTCGTTGCCGTAGAGGGCGTAGCCGACTTCGAGCCGGAGGATGTCCCGGGCGCCGAGCCCGATCGGCTTGGCGCCGGCCTCGGTGATCGCGGTCCACAGGGCGGGGGTATCACGCCAGCGGCAGTACAGTTCGAAGCCATCTTCGCCGGTGTAGCCGGTCCGCGACACGAAGCAGTCGATCCGCGCCACCTGGGCCGAGGTGTGGTGATAGTAGCCCAGCTCCGACAGCGCCATCCCCGCCAGCGAGCCGAGCACCGCTTCGGCCCGGGGGCCCTGGACGGCGAGCAGCCCGACATCGTCGGAAATGTCCTTGAGCCGGATGTTGGTCCCCTTCTTCTGGGCCACGATGTGGGTCCAGGCCGCGGCCCGGTTGGCGGCGTTGACCACCAGCATCAGCTTGTCGTCGAACCGGTAGACCGTGCAGTCGTCGATGAAGGTCCCCTGGTCGTTGAGGATCGCCGAGTACTGCACGCCACCCGGTGCCAGCGCCGCCACATCGTTGCAGGTGACCCGATTGACGAAGGCATTCCGATCGGGCCCGGTGACTTCGAACTCCCCCATGTGCGACACGTCGAAGATCCCGACGTCAGTCCGGACCGCCCTGTGCTCGGCCAGAATCCCGTCGCGGTACTGGACCGGCATCTCATAGCCGGCAAAGGGGACCAGCTTGGCGCCGAGCGCCACATGCTGATCGTACAGCGGAGTCCGCTTCAGGGCGGCACCGGTCGCGGTGTCGGTCATAGCATTCGTTCCCTTGGGTCGCCCATCAGCAGGGCCATGAGCGCCTTCTGCACGTGGAGCCGGTTTTCGGCCTCATCCCAGACGCGTGATTGAGGGCCTTCGAGTACTGCCTCGGTCACTTCCTCGCCCCGATGGGCCGGCAGGCAGTGGAGGAAGATCGCCCCCGGATCGGCCCGGGCCATGAGGGCCTCATCCACCAGGTAGCCGGCAAAGGCCGTCCGGCGGGCCTCGGCTTCATCCTCCTGCCCCATCGAGGCCCACACGTCGGTGGTGACCACGTGGGCCGCCTCCACCGCCTCGCGGGGATCGGTCACCACCCGGACGGTGGTCAGTCCGGCATTCCGGGCCACGACCTCGGGATCGGGGAGATAGCCCCTGGGGCAGGCGAGGACCAGTTCGAAGCCGAGCAGGCCGGCCGCGTTGAGCCAGCTGTGCGCCATGTTGTTGCCGTCGCCGATCCACGCCACCCGCTTGCCGGCCCAGCCCCCGAGGGCCTCCCGCACCGTCATCAGGTCGGCCAGCACCTGGCAGGGGTGGAAGCTGTCGGTGAGTCCATTGATCACCGGCACGCTCGAGTACCGGGCCAGCTCCTCGACCTCCTTCTGGGCGAAGGTCCGGATCATGATCCCGTCGACGTAGCCGGAGAGCACCCGGGCGGTGTCCCGGATCGGCTCGCCTCTGCCAAGCTGGATGTCGCGGCTGGAGAGGAACAGGGCGTGTCCGCCCAGCTGGTAGGTCCCCACTTCGAAGGAGACCCTGGTCCGGGTCGAGCTCTTCGCGAAAATCATCGCCAAGGTCTTGCCGGCCAACGGCTTGCGGTCGTAGCCCCCATCCTTCATCTCCCCCGCCAGGTCGATCAGACGGTGGATCTCCTCGGCGGAGAAGTCGGGGATCTGGAGGAAGTCGCGTTTCATGGGAACCGTGTCAAAGTGGCAGGGGGATCATAGAGGCTGGGACGGCGATCGGCAAGCGACCGGTGGCCCCTGGAGGGGTCAGATGATGTAGCGCCGCAGATCATCGTCCGCCAGGGCTTTGCCAACCCGGTCCTCAACAGTGGCGGCGTCGATCCGCAACTGGCGGGGGGCGGACTCATTGGGAAGATCGTAGAGGACATCCTCCATGAGGGTGGACATCACGGTCTGCAGTCGGCGGGCGCCGATATTCTCGACCGCTTCGTTGGCCTTGGCGGCGAGCCGGGCGATGGCCCGAATCGCGTCCTCATCGAAGTGCAGTTCCACCCCTTCGGCCGCGACCAGGGCCTG
>CAYINH010000209.1:0-5326 GCA_964364615.1 uncultured Gemmatimonadaceae bacterium | reverse complement strand
GAAGACAGAGCCTTGCCCCACCAGGCTCTCCACCCCGATCGAGCCATTCAGAAGCTCCGCGAGCTTCTTCGTGATGGAGAGGCCCAGGCCCGTGCCGCCGTGCTTGCGGACCGAGGAACCGTCCACCTGGGTGAACTGCTCGAAGACGAAGTCCAGGTGCTCGGGCGCGATGCCGCAGCCCGTGTCCCGGACCCAGAACTCGACCCCCTGCTCGGAAACCTCCGAGGCCCCCAGCTCCACGAGCCCCTCCTCGGTGAACTTGAGGGCATTGGTGGTCAGGTTGAGAAGCACCCGGTTGAGCGCCACCGGGTATCCGATCCGGTAGAGCCTGGTGGGAAGCTCCAGCCGCATCTCCAGGTTCTTTTCCTCTGCGATCGGCCGGACGATGTCCCGGACCGACTCGAAGATGTCGCCGACCGAGAACGGCATCGGGTTCAGATCCGTCAGCCGGTCCCGGCCCCGCACCAGTTCGACCACGTCGCTGGCCACCGCGTTGAGCCCGAAGGCTGCGCCGTAGACCAGGCCCAGCTGACGCTCCTGAATCGGGGTCACCGGCCCGGACCGACCCCTGAGCAGGGTCTCCGCCAGGAAGAGAATCGAGGTGAGCGGGGAACGGAGGTCGTGGGCGACCTCCACGACGAGTTCCAGCCCATCGGGGCCCGACAGCCGTTCACTGAACCGCTGGTCCCAGCCGGGATACAGCCGGACCTCGATGGTCCCCATGGTCAGCAGCAAGCCCAGCAACTCAGCGGTGTCGGGGAGCGGGTCCTGCCGGGCGACCTCGACGATCAGCCGAGTGCGGAGGTGGGCCAGCAGCCGACGAGCCAGATTGGAGGGGGGAACCGGATCGGTGCTGTGGCCCTGGATTTCCTGCACCAGGGCCCGGGTCACCTGCACCACCTCTTCAGGGGAGGCGGCATCTTCGTGGACCAGGTCCGTGTCCCGCTCCACCGACGCCGCCACCACCGTGAGCGCATCCCACACCACGCTCGCCGCCGGTGGCGGGGAGATCATGCCGCGCTCCCCGAGTCGCTCCGATCGAGGCTGTGCTTCTCCATCAGTCGATAGAGCGTGGTCCGATCCACCTTGGCCATCCGGGCCGCCTTCGACATGTTGCCGGCCGCCCGCTCCAGCAGCCGAGCCAGATACTCCTGCTCGAACTGGGCGATGATCCGGTCCTTGGCCGCGTGGTAGGCCTCGTCGGGCGAGGCCAGCGAAACGGCACTGATCCGGGGCGACTCCGACCCTTCATCGTACAGCGGGATGTCGCTCGGCCGAATCAGCTGATCGGGCTCGACCAGCACCGCCGCGTGTTCGATCACATTCTGCAGCTCCCGCACATTGCCGTTCCACTGGCGGGACTTGAGGAACGCCACTGCCTCTTCGCTGAGCTTGGGCGTCCGATCCGGCATCCGCCGGTGGTGACGCCAGTAATGGCTCAGGAAGTGGTTGGCCAGGAGAGGGATGTCCTCGGGGCGCTTGCGGAGCGGGGGCAGATGGATCGGCACCACCCGCAGGCGGTAGAACAGATCGCCCCGGAGCAGTCCGTCCTGCACCGCGGTCTGCGGGTCCCGGTTGGTGGCGGAAATGAACCTGACGTCCACCACCGCATCCTGCTGTTCCGAACCCACCCGGCGGACTACTCCATCCTGAATGACCCGGAGCAGCTTGGCCTGGAGGGCCAGCGGCATCTCTGTCAACTCGTCGCGGAAGAGGGTGCCGCCATTGGCCGTCTCGAGCAGACCCGGCTTTTCCCGGTCTGCGCCGGTGAAGGCGCCCTTCCGGTGGCCGAACATCTCTGACTCGAGCAGGGGCTCCGGCAGCGCGGCGCAGTTGATCGGCACCATCACCTTCCGGGACCGCCGGCTGTTCTGATGGATGAACTGGGCGATGACTTCCTTGCCGGTGCCCGACTCGCCGGTGATGAAGACCGAGGCATCGGTCGCCGCCACCTTGCGGGCCAGGTCCACGGCCTTGCGGAAGAGGGGCGAAATCCCGATCAGCGGGATGCTGCCCTCGCCAGCGCCGGATTGCTGCAGCACCTGGAGCCTCAGGTCGTGCGCTTCGCGATTCACCATGACGGCGTGCGAGGCCCGGCCGATCAGCACTTGCAGGTGGGTGGCCGAGAACGGCTTCGGCAGGTAGTCCCAGGCCCCGGCCCGGAGCGCCTCGATGCTGCTCGTGACGCTCGGATTGCCGGTCATCACGACCACGATGGTGTCCCGGTAAGTCTCCAGCGCGGCTCGAAGGATCTCGAGCCCGGAGACCTGGGACATATAGAGGTCGACCAGGACGATGTCGAACTTCCGCTGCTTGACGTACTCCAGGGCTTCCTCGCCCCGGCCCGCCAGGGTTACCGCGAAGCCGTCCATCTGGAGGACGCTGGCGCAACTCTCCCGGAGACTGCGGTCGTCATCGACCAGCAGAATGCGGATGCTCGCCTTGACCTCCGCGGGGATCGCCAGCGGATCCCGGGTGGTGTTCGGCGTGGCCGAGGTGCCCGCAGCGTCTTCCGCTGCCCTGACGTGTGAGATACCCATTCCAGGTGCCTGGTGTTGCTCCGATTCAAGGACTGTGGTGACAGCGGAGCAGCAAAAGAGCGAAAACCGTGCCCAACCGCCATCTTGGGCGAGGCCAATACCACACAAGTTGCAGGCAGTACGCCATATAGGTTGCCTGCCTGTCGCATGGATACTACACTTTCTGGGCCTGTCCGCAACTCACCGTGGGCCGCGTTCCGCAGGCCTGACGCGGCCCTACAGTTGCAGTGGGCCAGTTGCAGCTTTCCATACTCTGTGTCCGACCCCCCGTGCCTCGGGAGTCCTAAGGATCCATGTCCTCTCCATTCATCCCGGCCCCACACCAGGAGCCCTCGGCGCTCAGTGCGTACGCGGGCGCCAGCTTTGGCTCACATTCCGGCGGCGGCGCCCATGATTCCCTCAAGGCGCTCACCCGGATCGTGGCCAGCCTCAAGCGGTTCCGCTGGCTGATCCTGGCCCTGAGCCTGGCCGGTTTGGGGGGCGGCATCCTCGCCACCCGGTTCATCAAGCCGGAATACGAGGTGCAGGCGTCGGTCTGGATCGAGTCGCCGAGCAGCCGGGCCTCGAACACCGGCCCGATCCAGGGCGAGGCGCTGCTGACCAGCCAGGCCTGGGTCGAGCTCCTCCGCCAGTTCATCGTGCTGGATCCTGTGGTCCGGGAACGGCGGCTGTACCTGGCGGCCGCGGCTGGCCCGGACTCCAGCCTCTTCAGAGGCTTCGATATCGGCCAGCGGTTTCTGCCCGGCCAGTATGAGCTGAGTATCAGCGATGATGGCCGCACCCTCGATCTGGTCCACACTCAGCGCCTGGTGCGCGAGTCGGCGCAGGTCGGCGATTCACTTGGCCGCGAGTTGGGACTCCTCTGGCGGCCGATGCCGGGGCCGGAATATGCCGGGAAAAAGGTGCCTTTCGAGGTGCTCACCCCGCGTGAGGCATCGCGCAATTTTTCCAGCCAGGTCTCCAGCAGCCTGAGGGAGGATCGCTTCCTGACCCTCCGGTATGCCGATACGGACCCCGACCACGCCGCCACCACCCTCAATGCCCTGGTGGAGCGGTTCGTGTCCGAGGCTGCCAAACAGAAGAAGCAACGGCTGACGCTCTTTGCCACCGAGCTCGACAGCCAGGTGACCCGGGCTTACGCCCGCCTGCAATCCGCCGAGTCGGCACTCGAATCCTTCAAGGTCAACACGGTGACGCTCCCCCGGGAGGACATCCCGGTGGCGCCCGGGTTGCAGATGACCTCCCCGACCGTCTATGGCAGCTACTTCCAGCAGCGGCAGACCGCCGAGGCGCTGCGCCGGGACCGACTGGCCATCCAGGACGTCCTGGAGCGGGCGCGCGGCGGCTCGGTGGCGGTGGATGCTTTCAACACGATTCCCTCGGTCCAGAATGCCCCCGACCTCAGGGCCGTCCTGAACCAGCTGTCGATGCTGGAGACGCAACTCCGCGACTCCCTGGCCCGGTACACCGAGGAGTATCGCGGGGTGCGGGCCGTGCGCGACCGGATTGCGCTGATGCGGACCCAGACGATCCCGATCTACGCCAATGCCCTCATCCAGCAACTGCAGATCGAGGAGCGTACTCTGGAGCAGCAGATCGCTGCGGCGGGCCGCGAGATGCGCCAGATCCCGACCCGGACCATCCAGGAGGCCAAGCTGACCCGGGAAAAGGGGCAGGCGGAACAGCTGTACAACATGCTCGAGACCAGCCGGATGCAAGCCCGGCTGGCCGAGGCCAGTGCCATCCCGGAGGTCCGCCAGTTCGACGAGGCGGTGCCCCCGACCCGGCCCACGGCCAACACGGCGACAGCCCTCATCTTCCTGGGTTTGGCCATAGGATTGGGGCTGGGCCTAGCGATCACCCTGCTGGCTGACCGGTTCGACCCCCGATTCCGCTATCCGGAACAGGTGTCCCAGGGGCTCGGGTTGCCAATCATCGGCACCATCCCCGAGATCAGGCGGGCCAAAGGACTGCGTGGCACCGCAGAGGAGTCCCTGCAGGTCATCGAGGCGTTCCGCTCGGTGCGACTCAACCTGGCCCACTCCTTCGAGACCCAGGGCCCCATGGCCCTCACGGTCTCGAGCCCATCCCCCGGTGACGGCAAGTCGCTGATCTCCTCGAACCTGGCCCTGTCGTTCGCGGAGGCCGGCTACCGCACCATCCTGGTGGACGGCGACACCCGTCGGGGCGAGCTGCACCGGACCTTTGGCGTGGACCGGCGTCCCGGCCTGGTGGACGCCCTGCTGGGGGAGGCAGAGCTGGCCGGGATCGTCCGCCCGACCAGCCACCCGGAGTTGATGCTGATCCCCTGCGGCACCCGGAGCGCCCATTCACCCGAGCTGCTCGGCTCCGCCCAGATGCAGGAATTGATGATCACGCTCAAGGGCAGCTACGATGTAATCCTGGTGGACAGCCCACCGCTCGGCGCCGGCATCGACCCCTTCGTGCTGGCCACCGCTTGCGGCAACCTGATCCTGGTGCTCCGGGCCGGGGAAACCGACCGGCAGCTCGCAGAGGCCAAGCTCCAGGTGCTCGACCGCCTGCCCATTCGCCTTCTGGGCGCTGTCCTCAACGACGTGCGCGTCGGTCAGGGCGCCTACAAGTACGATTCATACAGCTACGGGTACTTGCCGGCGGACGAGCCAGCGCAACTGTCGGCGGAGGTTGGGGGGAAGGCGTAAAGGGTGAGCGGTAAGCGGTGAGCGGTGAGCGGTGAGCGGTAAGAAGGTGAGCGGTGAGCGGTGAGCGGTAAGAAGGTGAGCGGTGAGCGGTAAGAGGTAAGCGGT
>CAYINH010000208.1:0-5337 GCA_964364615.1 uncultured Gemmatimonadaceae bacterium | reverse complement strand
GGACATCACGGTGGTAACGTCGACCGACCGGGACGATCTGGCGATGGCGCTGCTCAAGGAGTTTGGCTGGCCGTTCCGGGTCGAGACCCCGTCGCGGGCCGCCTGACCCGATGCCACGAACTGAGGGACGAGGATAATCCATGGCGAAGACCTGTTGGATCGAGCGGGCCAAGCGGGCTCCGAAGTTCAAGTCGCGGGTGGTGCGTCGATGCAATCGATGCGGCCGCGTCCGGGCGTACCTTCGGCGGTTCGGTCTCTGCCGCATTTGTTTCCGTGAGCTCGCGCTCAAGGGGGAGATCCCCGGTGTGCGCAAGGCCAGCTGGTAGGAGGATAGGCCAAGCATGAGTATGACTGATCCCGTAGCGGATATGTTGACCCGCATCCGCAACGCGTATGCCGCGGGTCACCGGCGAGTGGATATTCCCCGATCCCGGTTCAAGGCGGAACTGGCACGGCTGCTCCGAGAGAATAACTATCTCTCGGACTGCAAGGAGCTGGAGCTTGAGGGACGCTCTGTGCTGCGGCTGTATCTCCGCTATCACAACGACCTGCCCGTCGTCCGGGAGCTGCAGCGCGTCAGCAGCCCGGGGCTCCGGCGCTACGTCAAGTGCCGCGACATTCCGCGGATCAAGAACGGCCTGGGCGTGGCCATCGTCTCGACCCCCCGTGGGTTGATGACCGATCGCGATGCCCGACGGGCCAACCTCGGCGGCGAGCTCGTCGCCGTGCTCTGGTAGCGGCCGCCATGTCGCGCATTGGAAAGCGCCCCATCGCGGTGCCGTCCGGCGTCACGGTCGCCATTGCCGGCAACCGGGTCACCGCCAAGGGCCCCAGGGGGGAACTGCACCGGGACCTGGCCTCCGGGATCACCGCCACCCTGACCGACGGGGTGGTCCAGGTGATGCGGGCGTCGGATGCCCCGAGCCAGAAGGCGCTGCACGGGCTGTCCCGCACCCTGGTCGCCAACCTGATCGACGGGGTCGACAAGGGCTTCGAGAAGGTGCTGGAGATCCAGGGGGTCGGGTACAAGGCCGAGGTCACCAAAACCGGCATCACCCTGATCGTCGGCCTGTCCCATCCGGTGCACTATCCGGCGCCCGAGGGGATCAAGCTGGCGGTCGAAGGCAACACCACGGTCCGGATCAGTGGACCCAGCAAGGAACTAGTTGGCCAGGTCGCGGCCGAGCTCCGCAGTGTCCGTCCGCCCGAGCCCTACAAGGGCAAGGGCGTGCGGTACCAGGGTGAGCACGTCCGCCGCAAGGCTGGCAAGACAGGAGCCAAGTAATGCGACCGATTCACGCGCCCAGGACCCGGGCCGATCGCCGCTACCGGCGGCACCTCCGGGTCCGGAAGAAGGTGACCGGCACCGCGGAGCGTCCGCGCCTGGTGGTGTACCGGTCGCTCAAGCACATCTACGCCCAGCTGGTCGACGACCAGCGTGGCGTGGTCCTGCTCGGGGTGTCCGATCAGCTCAAGGACCTGGTGGTCACCGGCGCCGGGAAGGTGGCCCGCGGCAAGGCGGTGGGCCAGCGGATCGCCGCCCGCGCCAAGGAGGCCGGGGTCAGCAAGGTTGTCTTCGACCGGGCGGGTTACCGCTACCACGGGCGGGTCCAGGCAGTGGCCGAGGGCGCGCGTGAAGGGGGACTGGAATTCTGATGACTGAAGAGACGAAGGCTCCGACGACCGAGGCGCCCAAGCCGGACGCACCCCAGCCGCGCCGCGGGGGTGGCGGTGGTGGCCGAGGCAGTGGTGGGCGGGGGCGCGGTGGCGAACGGCCGCGTCGGGATCGCTCCGAGGGCAGTGACCTGATGGAGAAGGTGGTGGACATCAACCGCGTCGCCAAGGTGGTCAAGGGCGGACGCCGGTTCTCGTTCAATGCCCTGGTCGCCGTGGGCGACGGCAAGGGACGGGTCGGGATTGCCACCGGCAAGGCCAACGAAGTCTCCGAGGCGGTCCGCAAGGCCGTCGAAGCGGCCCGCAAGGCGATGGTCTCGGTGCCCCGGGTCGGGACCACGATTCCGCACGACATCATCGGGCACCATGGGGCCGGCCGGGTCCTGCTCAAGCCGGCCGCCACGGGCACCGGGATCATCGCGGGCGGTCCGGTGCGGGCGGTGCTGGAGTGCGTCGGGATTACCGATATTCTGACCAAGTGTCTGGGCTCCACCAATCCCCACAACATGGTGCGGGCAACGATGGATGGGTTGCTGCATCTGATCACCGTGGGGCAGGTGGCCGCCGAACGGGAGATCGAGGTCGGCTCCATTCCGTACCGGCCCCGGCAGGAGGAGGCGTAGTCATGGGACGCAATCCAGTGGTCGGTCGTCAGGGCCCGGCGGCCCACGCCGACATGCTGCCCACCGAGACGGTGGCGGCCGGGTTCCGGGTCAAGCAGATCCGGTCGAAGAGCGGTCACGCCGAGACCATGCGGCGCACCCTCGCTTCGCTGGGACTCCGGCACTACCAGCAGGAGATCGTGGTTCAGGATTCCCCGTCCATTCGGGGGATGCTCTTTAAAGTGCGGCACCTGGTGAAGGTGACGCCGATCGTGGAGGCGTAGTGTCCGACAACGACAAGACCCCGCTGACCCTGTCCAACCTCCGGCCGGCGCCGGGCTCCCATCGGAGCCGCCGTCGGGTCGGCCGGGGCGTCGGCAGTGGACTGGGCAAGACGTCCGGCAAGGGCCATAAGGGCCACAAGGCCCGGACCGGTGGTTCCACCAATCCCGGGTTCGAAGGCGGGCAGATGCCGATGTATCGGCGGCTCCCCAAGCGCGGGTTCACCAATCCGTTCAAGGAAGTGAACCAGGTAGTCAACCTGAAGGACCTGGGTCGGCTGACCGGGACCGAGGTGACCCCGGAGAGCCTGGCGGCCGCCGGGGTGATCGACTACCCGGAGCGTCCCGCCAAGCTGCTGGGCGTGGGGGCGGTGGAGCAGGCGTATGCCGTGCGTGGGTTGGCGTGTTCCACGGCGGCCAGGACCAAGATCGAGGCGGCCGGCGGAACGGTCGAGGCCTGATGACGGCGCCCCGGGTTCCCAATTTCGCGATGGATGAGGAGCTGAAGTCCAAGCTCCTCTTCACGCTCTTCGCGATTCTGCTGTACCGGGTCGGCGCCCACATCGCCGCACCGGGGGTCAACGTCCCGGCGCTGGCGGCCTTCATTCAGAATTCTGCGGCGGCCGGGTTCTTCGGCCTGTACGACGCCCTCGGAGGCGGCCTCTCCCGGGCGACCGTCTTCGCGCTGGGCATCATGCCGTACATCTCCGCCTCCATCATCTTCCAGCTGGCCGGCGGCATGGTGCCCACCGTCAGCAAGATGCAGAAGGAAGAGGACGGCCGGAAGAAGCTGACCCAGTGGACCCGGTACATGACCGTGTTCATCTCGCTGTCCCAGGCCTATACCTTCACCCTCTTCACCGAGGGCATTCCGGGCGCGGTCCCCAACGCGGACTTCACGACGCGGCTGATCATGGTCACCACCCTGACCTCGGGCGCGATCTTCGTGATGTGGCTGGGCGAGCAGATCACCGAGCGCGGGATCGGCAACGGGATGAGCCTGCTGATCACCATCTCGATTCTCGAGGCCTTCTGGCCCACCTCGATTCAGCTGGCCCAGTTCACCCGCGACGGGATCGTCAGCCCGATCGGGCTGGTCATCCTGGTCTCGGCGTTCCTCGGGTCGATTGCGGCGGTCGTCGGCATGACGATCGCCGCCCGGCGGATTCCGATTCAGATTCCCCGCAAGGTCATGAGCCGGGGCCGGATCCGCGAGGGTCAGAAGACGTTCATCCCGATCCGGCTGATCACCGCCGGCGTGATGCCGATCATCTTTGCCCAGACGATCATCATCGTCCCCGGCACCATCGCCCAGTTCTCCCAGCGGCCCGCGCTGCTGGAGATCGCGAATTTCTTCCAGCCCGGTGGCCTGGTCTACAATGTGGTGTTCGGGGCGATGATCGTGCTGTTCAGCTTCTTCTATACTGCCATCATCTTCAATGCGGTGGACCTGTCGGAGAACCTGAAGAAGCAGGGCGCCTTCATTCCGGGGGTCCGTCCCGGCGCGCCGACCGCCGATTATATCGACCAGACCCTCTCCCGGGTGACCCTGCCCGGCGCGGTCTTCCTCGCCATCATCGCCATCATCCCGACCCAGGTCGGGGTGTGGGTCGGCTTCCAGAACTTCGGGGCCTTCGGCGGCACATCCATCCTGATCGTGGTCGGCGTGCTGCTCGACACGATTGGCCAGGTGGAACAGCACCGGACCCTGCGGAAGTACGACAGCTTCATGAAATCTGGACGCGTGA
The DNA here is from genome assembly GCA_964364615.1 of uncultured Gemmatimonadaceae bacterium. Lineage (GTDB taxonomy): Bacteria > Gemmatimonadota > Gemmatimonadetes > Gemmatimonadales > GWC2-71-9 > SZUA-320. The sequence goes on along the minus strand of CAYINH010000208.1, from coordinate 1,032 downwards.
AGTTCCGCGGACGCCAGCGCTTCATCTAGAGCCATCGTGGATCTCCTGTTGCTTGGACCCCCTGGTGCCGGCAAGGGCACCCAGGGGGTTCGTCTTTCGGCCCGGCTGAGGCTGCCCAAGCTGGCCACCGGCGACCTGCTCCGGGAAGCGGTCACTCAGCGAACCCCGCTGGGCCTGAAGGCCCAGGCGATCATGGAGGCGGGCGCGCTGGTGAGCGATGATCTCATCCTCGCGATGGTGCGGGAAGAACTGGCCAAGCCGGCGGCCCGGCGCGGAGTCATCTTGGACGGGGTCGTCCGCACCATCCCGCAGGCGGAAGGGGTGGCGGCGCTCCTGGCGGAGCTGGGGCGGCAGATCGACCTGGTGCTCTTTCTCGATGTGTCGGACGAGGAGATCCTCGGGCGGATCGCGAAGCGGCGGGGCGTCGAAGGCCGGGCCGACGATGCCCCCGAATCGGTGGCGCGACGGCTCAAGGCGTACCGGGAACAGACCGCTCCGGTGCTGGCCTGGTACCAGGCCCGGGGCGGAGTGACCCGGATCGAGGGGACCGGCACGGTCGATGAGATCGCAGCCCGCATCCTCCGGGCCGTGGAGCCCTGAGATGGTGACCCTCAAGTCGGACCGGGAGATCGAGATCATGGCCCGGGCCGGCGCCATCGTCCACGGGACCCTGGCGCTGATGCGGACCCTGGCCAAGCCCGGGGTCTCCACCGAGGATCTCGATCGGGCCGCCGAGGCCTTCATCAGGGGTCACAAGGGCGCCAAGCCGTCCTTCAAGGGGCTCTACGGCTTCCCCAAGACGCTCTGCACCTCGATCAACGAGGAGATTGTCCACGGCATCCCGTCGAGCCGGCGGGTGCTCCGGGAGGGGAACATTGTCAGCATCGATGTCGGGGTACAGCTGGAGGGCCTCCACGCCGATAGCGCGACCACCATCCCGGTCGGCACCATCAGTCCGGAGGCGGAGCGGCTGCTGGCGGTGACGGAGGAGGCCCTGCGCGCGGGGCTCGATCAGGCCCTGTTCGGCAACCA
>CAYINH010000207.1:0-5342 GCA_964364615.1 uncultured Gemmatimonadaceae bacterium | reverse complement strand
CTCCACGGTGAGGTCGATGTCCCGCTCCACGCCCCGCGCCGTCTTCCGGGCTGCGAGCCGTTCCTCAAAGGCCTGCTTCGGGACATCGAATACGACGCCGCTGTACATCTGGACGAAGCGCCGGTAGCTGTCCCAGGCAAAGCGCGGGTTGCCGCTCTCCTCGGCCAGTCCCCGCACCGTGCTGTCATTCAGGCCGAGGTTGAGGATCGTGTCCATCATCCCGGGCATCGAGAGCGCGGCACCGGAGCGGACGCTGACCAGCAGGGGACGCTGCTCGCCACCGAACTGGCGACCGGCGGCGGCCTCCAGCCGGCTGACGGCCGCCTCGACCTGACTGCGCAGCCCGGGCGGGAACTGCCGGGACTCGAGGTAGGCGATGCAGAGACTGGAAGCGATCGTAAACCCCGGGGGGACGGGAATGCCGAGGTTGGTCATTTCGGCCAGACCGGCGCCCTTGCCACCGAGCAGGTCCTTCATCGCGGAGGTGCCGTCGGCCCGTCCCTGACCGAAGAAGTAGACGAGGGGCTGGTTGGCGGCGATCATGGCGCGTGGGTGGTCAGCGGGGCATCGTGCCGGAGCCGGACCAGGTCGTCCTCGACCGGCACCGGGTAGTGACCGGAGAAGCACGCATGGCAGAACCGGTCAGGTTTGCCAGCCGCGGCCAGCATGCCATCGAGCGACAGGTATCCGAGCGAATCGACGCCGAGGAATTCCCGGATCTCCTCGACCGAGTGGGTCGCTCCGATCAGCTCCTCGCGGGTTGGGGTGTCGATCCCGTAATGGCAGGGGCCGGTAATCGGTGGTGAGGCGAGCCGGAGATGGACCTCGCGTGCCCCGACCGCACGGATCATCTGGACCAGGCCACGACTGGTGGTCCCCCGCACCACGCTGTCGTCGACTACGACGACCGACCGCCCTTCGATCACCTCCCGCACCGGATTGAACTTGATCTTGACCTTGGTGACCCGATGGGCCTGCGTCGGATTGATGAAGGTGCGGCCGATATAGTGATTGCGGATCAGGCCGTGCTCCAGCCGGATCCCGCTGACGTCAGAGTACCCCAGGGCCATCGCGTTGGACGAGTCAGGGACACTGAAGACGACCTGGCCATTATGGGCCGGATGCTCCCGCGCCAGCTGGCGTCCCAGCTCTCGGCGGACCCGGTCCACCGATTCACCGAACACCTGGCTGTCGGGGCGGGCGAAGTAGACCAGCTCGAAGACGCAGCGGCTCACACGCTCGGGGGGGAGCGGGGCCAGCCGGGTGATGACCCCGTCGTCAATCCGGACAAAGTCCCCCGGGGCGAGTTCCTGCTCCAGGGTGGCTCCCATCAGGTCGAGGGCGCAGGTCTCGGACGCAACCACTACGCCACGGCCCAGGCGACCGAGCACCAGCGGACGGAATCCGTGAGGGTCGACCACGGCATAGAGGGTCCTCCCGCTGAGAATGATCAGGCTGAAGGCACCAGTGACCTGGCCGAGCGCGTCGCGGATCCGACCTTCAGGATCGGCTGCAGAGGAGCGGGCGATCAGGTGAACGATGGTCTCACTATCCGAGGAGGAATTGAAGAGCGAGCCGGAGCCGACCAGTTCGTCCCGGATCCGGGCGGCGTTGGTCAGGTTGCCGTTGTGGGCGATGGCCAACGCGCCTTCCCGGGAGCTCGCCAGGATCGGTTGGGCGTTGGCCAGCACGGTGCTCCCCATCGTGGCGTACCGGGTGTGCCCGACGGCGATATCCCCTTCCAGCTCCGTCAGGACCGATTCGGTAAAGACCTCCGAGACCAGGCCCATCCCGCGGTGCACCTTGGGCTGTCGTCCGGCCCCGGTGGCCACAATACCGGCGCTCTCCTGGCCTCGGTGCTGTACGGCGTAGAGCCCGAGGTAGGCCAGTCGAGCTGCATTGGGAATTCCCGAGACGCCGACGATGCCACACATGGATCAGTCTCCCTCTCCGCCGCTGGTCGCGACGTGGCTCATCCGCCGAGGAATGGCAGACAGGTAGATCTGTCGCAGCTGCGCCGGGTCCCACCGGAGCACCCGGTCGGCAGCGCCCCGGATCTCCAGGGGTTCCCCGGGAGGACCGACGCGGCCCGCTCCGAACAGCGGAATCCGCTGACGACGGGCGAGGGCTGCCAGGGCCTTCCGCTGGTCGAAGGGTACCGAGATCACGACCCGACCGTGGTCCTCGGCAAAGAGCAGTGCCGGCGTGGTCAGGTTGGGGGCGTATCCGCTCAGGTCCAACGCCGCCCCCAGCGATTGATCGGCATAAGGGCCTCCGATACACGCTTCGGCCAGGGCGACGGCCAGGCCTCCATCACTGCAATCGTGGGCCGAGGTGATGATCCCCCCGGCGATGCCCTCGACCAGCAGGTCCTGAAGCCGACGTTCCAGTTCCAGGTCGACCCGGGCCGGCGGTCCGCCGAAGTAATCGAGGAGTTCGCTCCAATAGGCCGATCCACCGAGCCGGCCCTCCGAGGTTCCCAGAATCGCCACCAGATGGCCCGGCGTGGTGAAGTGGCTCCCCGCCCGGTGCCGGACATCGGCCAGAAGTCCCACCATGCCGATGGTCGGGGTCGGGTCGATCGCCCCGGTGGGGCTCTCATTGTAGAACGAGACATTGCCTCCGGTGACTGGGGTGTCGAAGGCGAGGCAGGCATCGCTGATGCCGCGGCAGGCCTCCTGGAACTGGAAGAACACCTCGGGCTTCTCGGGGTTCCCGAAATTGAGGCAGTCGGTCACGCCCAGCGGTCGGGCGCCGGTACAGGCGATGTTGCGGGCCGCTTCGGCGACGGCGGCCTGGCCACCGACATACGGGTCGAGGGCGACCCACCGGGAATTGCAGTCGACCGTGACGGCCAGTCCGAACTTCTGGTCCGGGATCAGCAGCACCCCGGCGTCGCCGCCGGGCCCGATCACGGTCCCGCCCTGAACGGTGGAATCGTACTGCTCGTAGACCCAGCGCTTGCTGGCAATCGTCGGGGTGTCGAGCAATCGCTCCAGCGCCTCGATAGGGTCGAGGTCGGCCGCCTTGGGCCGGCCCTGCCGGCGCGTGATTGCCGACGCGGCCTCTTTGGCCTCCGGGTAGTAGACCGGCGCATCGTCCACCAGCCGGTGGCCCGGAATCGACGCCACCAGCACGCCGTCGTGGTGGACCCGGAACACCCCGTCATCGGTGACCCGGCCGATCGACTGCGCGGTGAGCTCCCACCGGCGGCAGATCGCCTCCACCTCGGGCACCCGCTCGGGAGTGGCCACCACCAGCATCCGTTCCTGCGACTCGGACAGGAGGATTTCGTACGGCGTCATGCCCGGTTCCCGCACTGGGACCAGGCTGGTATCTATTTCTACCCCGACGCCGCCCCGGGCCGCCATCTCGGCGGAAGAACTGGTCAGCCCGGCGGCTCCCATATCCTGGATGGCCACGATCACTCCCCGGCGGATCAGTTCGAGGCTGGCTTCGAGCAGCAGTTTCTCGGTGAACGGATCGCCGACCTGGACCTGCGGGCGGCGCGCTTCGCTGGCGGCGGTCAGTTCTTCGGATGCAAAGCTGGCCCCGTGAATTCCGTCCCGTCCGGTGCTGGCTCCGACCGCGATCAGGATGTTGCCAATGCCGTGGGCCCGGGCCCGGATCAGCTCATCTTCCCGAAGCAGGCCGACGCACATCGCATTGACCAGGGGGTTGCCGCTGTAGCCGGTCGCGAAGCAGACCTCGCCGCCGAGGGTGGGGACACCCACACAATTGCCGTAGTCGCCTACCCCGCGCACGATCCCGCCGAAGAGGTACCGGTTGCGCGGTTCCTCCAGCGGCCCGAGGCGGAGCGAGTTCAGCAGCGCGACCGGGCGGGCCCCCATGGTGAACACGTCCCGCAGGATGCCACCCACCCCGGTGGCCGCCCCCTGATATGGTTCGACCGCCGAGGGGTGATTGTGCGACTCGATCTTGAACGCGACGGCCCAGCCGTCCGGCAGCCGGAGGACGCCGGCGTTCTCGCCGGGACCCTGTACCACCTGGGCGCCTTCGGTGGGGAACCGGCGGAGAATCGGCTTGGAGTGTTTGTACGAGCAGTGTTCGGACCAGAGGGCGGAAAAGACCCCGAGTTCGGTCAGGGTCGGCGTCCGGCCCAGGATCTCCAGGATGGTCTGGTATTCCCGGGCGGTGAGGTTGTGCTCCAGGGCCGTCTCCACGGCCACTTCGGGCTCGCCGGGGAAGGCCATTGGAGCGACAGCAGTCAGGTTCACGACGGCTCCTTGGAAACCTTCTTGCCCCGACCCATCGCCGCCAGGACGTCCCCGATCACCCGCTTGAGAGCGCCGCCGCCGTCATCCTGGGCCAGCAACTGGTCTAGCTCTCCGGCATCAAGCCAGATCCCATGGCAGTGGGCGCAGGTGTCGATCTGGACACCGCCCTCGGTCGTCGTGGTGAGGTCATAGCCGTCCTTCGGGCACTTCATATGATGGCTGCGGCGCTCGGCCTCTTCCATCTTGGCGCGAGCCAGCTCCTGGCTCTTCTTGAGCAGCTCCGCGTCCTGTTTGGCGAAGTACTCGTCTTCTCCCCGACTCGGCTTCTCTTGCGCCATGCGACTCCCTTTCAGGCTGCGGAGCCGGCCGCGCCGGCCCCCGATGAGCTGGTGATGAGTGAGGTAAACATCCGGAGACCGGCATCCGATCCCAGCAGCGGATCGGCCAGCCGCTCAGGATGGGGCATGATGCCCACCACGTTGCCCTCGGGATTCGAGATGCCCGCGATGTCGTGCAGGGTCCCGTTGGGATTGTGGTCGGCGTCCACCATGGTGGTGGCAACGTAACGGAGCACCACCTGGCCGTTCCCCTCCAGTCGACGCAGCGCGTCGGGGGCGGCGACGTAACGGCCGTCCCCGTGCCCGACCGGTACCCGGAGGATGTCGCCGCGGGTGAAGCCGCCAGTGAAGGGCGTGTCGGTCCGCTCGACCCGGAGATCGACCGGGCGAGAGACGAAATGGAGGCCGGCGTTCCGGACCAGGCCCCCCGGCAGAAGGCCGGCCTCGCAGAGGATCTGGAAGCCATTGCAGATCCCCAGGACCGGGGCCCCGGCGGCGGCCAGCGCTCGAATCGGTTCCATGATCGGGCTGAACCGGGCGATGGCGCCGCACCGGAGATAGTCGCCGTAACTGAACCCGCCAGGCAGGATCACTGCATCGGCGCCCTGCAGCGTGGCGTCCCGGTGCCAGACTGGAATCGGTGCGCCACCAGCCCGCCGAACCGCCCGCACCGTCTCGGCTTCGCAGTTGCTGCCGGGATAGCTCACGACGGCCACCCGCATCAGCCGTCCTCCAGGACCACCGAGAAATCCTCGGTCACCGGGTT
>CAYINH010000206.1:0-5373 GCA_964364615.1 uncultured Gemmatimonadaceae bacterium | reverse complement strand
GGGAACGGGCGATGGAATACCTTCGCACCCAGCTGGCGTTCGGGCCCCGGATTCCGGGGACCGAGGGCCACCGCCAGGCCGGAGATTGGCTCGACAGCCTGCTGACCGCCCGGGCCGACACGCTGGTGGTGCAGTCGTGGGACCACCGGATCGTCGGTGGCAGCACCGTGCCCCTCCGGAATTTCCTGGCCCGGTTCAACCCTTCCGCCTCGGCCAGAATCCTCCTCCTGGCGCACTGGGACACCCGTCCCCGGGCCGACGCGGCGGAGGACGACCAGGCCGACCTCCCGGTGCCCGGCGCCAACGATGGGGCCTCCGGGGTGGCCCTGCTGCTCGGGATCGCCGACCAGCTCCAAATGGCCGGCCCCACCATCGGGGTCGACCTCCTCTTGGTGGACGGGGAGGATTTCGGCTCGTTCGGGGATCCCGGCTGGCCCGACGTGCTGATCGGTTCCCGGTACTATGCCGCCCACCTGCCGCCGGGTCCCAGGCCGCGGTTCGCCGGGCTGTTCGACATGTTCGGGGATGCGTAGCTGTAGTTATTCCCGGAGGGCAACTCCCTCACCGGCGCCCCCGTGGTGGTGAACCGGGGGGGGGCGGCGGCCGCCGATCTGGGGTATGGCCATATCTTCGTCGACCGGCCCCGCCACAACCTGACCGACGACCACCTCCCGCTGCAGCAGATCGGGATCCCGGCGATCGTCGTCATCGACTTCGATTATGGGCCGGACAATTCGTACTGGCACACCCCGTCGGACACCGAGGACAAGGTGAGCCCCCGGAGCCTCGAAGTGGTTGGCAGGGTGGCTTTGGCGGTGATCTCCCGGACCAGATAGTCAGGGCCCCGCCGCGGCGGGCGGGCGCACTAAATGGTGGCGGCCCCCCACGTTCCGGTACCGATCAGGCCTGGGCGTTCCCCTAGCATTCGGCCATGAGTCGCGCTGAACGCGGGGCCGTCCTGACCCTCCTGGCCCTCGCCGTCATCGGCCACCTTGGGCGGGCCATTGTCGCCTCCAAGGGGGCCCCCGGGGGCGCCTTCCTGCCCGGACGGGGGTCGGCTGCGTTGGAGGCCCAGCGGGCACGGGCCATGACGGAATCCCATCCCCTCGCACCGGGCGAGACGGTGGACCCGGACCGGGCCTCAGCGGCCGACTTGGCCAGGCTTCCTGGGGTTGGCATGCGGCTCGCCAAAGAGATCGTATCCGACCGGGAGGCGCGAGGTTTCTTCGGGTCGGTCGGCGGTCTGGACCGGGTCCGGGGTATCGGGCCGGCCAAGCTGTCCAAGTTGGAGCCGTTCTTGCGTTTTTCGTCCCGGACAGGCCCCACGGATACCCGGGTCGACCTGAATCGGGCAACCCAAGTGGAACTCCAGGCCCTGCCCGGAATTGGTCCGGCGCGGGCGCAGGCGATTGTGGCATATCGCGAAAGGCACGGGCCATTCGCGGACTTGGCGGGATTGGCTCAGGTTCCCGGCATCAGTCGGGCACTGGCCGCCCGATGGGCACCGCTGGCAGTGGTTCGGTAGACAACCAGGGACTCACGACTGAACATGGGCATTCTGACGGGGCGTGCGGCCCCGGGTGGACGATGACGGCAACTCTCCCATTGACTGAACGGCTGGGTGACATTCTCCTCGACGAGGGTGTCATCACCCGCGAGCAGTTGAATCAGGCGCTGGCCGATCAGAAGACCAACGGAAACCGGCTGGGCTACGCGCTGGTCAAGCTCGGCTTGGTCAACGAAGTCGAACTCACCAAGATCCTGGCCCGCCAGCTCCGGATGCCGGCGGTGGATCTGGCCCGATTCGAGCCCGATCCTCAGGTCCTCAAGCTGATCCCGGCCGACGTGGCCCGGAAGAACCAGGTCCTCCCCCTGCGGCGGGATGGCCGGACCCTGACCATCGCGATGGCCGATCCAACCGATCTCGGCCTGCTGCAGGACCTCAAGTTCATCACCCGGTTCGACGTGTTCCCGGTGGTGGCCGGCGAGTTCACCCTGCAGGCGCTGGTCGATCGATGCTACGAGGTGACCGTCGACCAGCCGCAGGGCCTGATGGACCTGATGAAGGACATGGCGGGCGTCGAGGACGGCCTCGAAGTGGTGGAGGACGAGGAAGACGAAGTCGCCACCACCGCCCAGATCAACGACGCCCCGGTCGTCCGGCTGATCAACGGGATCCTGTACGATGCGGTTCGGCGCGGGGCCAGCGACATCCACATCGAGCCCTTCGAGCACGAGATCCGGGTCCGCTACCGGGTCGACGGCGCTCTGCTCGAGGTGATGCGGCCCCCGATCAAGATGAAGGCGGCCCTGACCTCCCGCATCAAGATTCTGGCGCAGCTCAACATCGCCGAGCGCCGGGTCCCGCAGGACGGCCGGATCAAGCTCAAGGTGGCCCAGCGGGTCATCGACTTCCGGGTGTCCACCCTGCCGGTGCTGTTCGGGGAAAAGATCGTGCTCCGAATCCTGGACAAGGGAAACCTGACCCTGGATCTGAAGACCTTCGGGTTCGAGCCCAAGGCCGAGGCCGACCTGATGTCGGCCATTCTGAACCCCTATGGCATGGTCCTGGTGACCGGTCCGACGGGATCGGGCAAGACGACCACGCTCTACTCGGCCCTGCAGCAGATCAACACGATTGACACCAACATCATGACCGCCGAAGATCCGGTGGAGTACAACCTCATGGGAATCAACCAGGTGCAGGTCCGGGCCGACATCGGGCTCACCTTCGCCTCGGCGCTCAGGGCCTTCCTCCGGCAGGACCCGAACATCATCATGATCGGTGAGATCCGGGATCTGGAGACCGGCGGGATCGCCATCAAGGCGGCGTTGACGGGCCATCTGGTGCTCTCGACCCTCCATACCAACGATGCCCCGAGCACCATCACCCGTCTGATCGACATGGGGATTGAAGCCTTCAACGTGGCCAGCGCGGTCAACCTGGTGGTGGCCCAGCGGCTGGTCCGCCGGATCTGCAAGGACTGCAAGGGGCCCGCGAGCTATACCGAAGTCGAGATCGCCTCGCTCGGGATGACCCCGGAGCAGCGGGCCAGGACGACGCTGATGAAGGGGAAGGGCTGCGAGACCTGCAACGGGACCGGGTACAAGGGCCGGGCCGGGCTGTATGAGGTGATGGCCTTGTCCTCCGCGCTCCGTCGGTTGATTCTCCGGGGCGGCTCGGTGGAAGAAATCCGTGACCAGGGTGTTGCGGACGGGATGCTCACGCTGCGGATGGATGGGCTGAAGAAGCTCGAACGCGGTATCACGACACTCGAGGAAGTGGTCAAGGAGACTGCCGGATGACGACGCTGAACCTGCGCGCCCTGCTCGAGGAAATGATAGAGAAGGGGGCCTCCGACCTGCATTGCACCGCGGGGGAGCGCCCCAAGCTCCGGGTCGATGGTGAGATGGCGAGCGCGAGCGTCGAGGAGGCGCTCACGCCCAAGGACACCCTGGCGCTGGCCTACAGCGTCCTGACCGAGAACCAGAAGAAGCGGTTCGAGCTGGATGACGAGCTCGACTTCTCCTTCGGGATCCAGAACCTGGCCCGGTTCCGTGGCAATGTGTTCAAGCAGCGCGGCTGCGTGGCCATGGTGCTCCGGATGATCCCGTTCAACGTGCTCACCTTCCAGGACCTCGGGCTTCCGGCGGTGGTGGCCCAGCTGGCCGAGCGGCCCCGGGGGTTGATCCTCATCACCGGGCCAACCGGGTCCGGGAAGTCGACCACCCTGGCGGCGGTGATCGACAAGATCAACAAGGAGCGGAAGGGCCATATCATTACGGTCGAGGACCCGATCGAGTTCATTCATACCCACCAGTCGTGCATCGTGAACCAGCGCGAGGTGGGGACCGACACCAAGAGCTTTGCCACGGCGCTCAAGTACGCCCTGCGGGAGGACCCTGACGTCATTCTGGTGGGCGAAATGCGGGATCTGGACACGATCGCTTCGGCCCTCACCATCGCCGAGACCGGCCACCTGGTGCTGGCCACCCTGCACACCAACTCGGCCGCCGAGTCGATCAACCGGATCATCGACGTCTTCCCGTCCAATCAGCAAAGCCAGGTTCGGGCCCAGCTGGCCTTTGTGCTGGAAGGGGTCATCACCCAGGCCCTGCTGCAGAAGTCCTCCGGCCGGGGTCGGGTCATGTGCGCCGAGATCATGGTGGCGACACCGGCCGTCCGGGCGCTGATCCGGGACGACAAGATCCACCAGATCTACAGTGCCCTGCAGTCGGGCAAGAAGTTCGGGATGCAGACCATGGCGGACGGTCTCTATCAGCTCTACATCCAGCGGCTGATCACCCGGGACGAAGCCGTCCGGGTGGCGCCCGACCGCAACGAGTTCCTCCGGATGATCGGCGAAAAGCCGGTCGAGGAGATGGCGATTCAGCAGACGGACCGGCCCCAGACCACCGGGGCCCGCCGGTAACCACGATCGGGGCTGCCTGGGGCAGGCCCGCTGGGGAGGAGTCCGATGCCAGTCTGGGAATACACCGCGAAAAACGTGACGTCCGGCCAGATCACCAAGGGCCAGCTCGACGTCCCCACCCGGGACGACGTGATCGCCTTCCTCCGGCGCGGCCGGATGACGCCGGTCACGGTGCGGGAGGCCACCAAGTCCTTCAACATCTCCTTCGGCGGAGGGGTGCAGACCCGGGACGTGGTGATCTTCACCCGGCAATTTGCCACCATGATCAACGCCGGCCTGCCGCTGGTGCAGTCGCTGTCGATCCTGGCGCAGCAATCCGAGAACAAGATCCTCAAGGAAGTCACCAGGACCGTGGTGTACGACGTGGAGGCCGGCAACACGCTGGCGGATGCGCTGCGAAAGCACCCCAAGGTGTTCACCGACCTCTACGTCAACATGGTGGCGGCCGGCGAGGCGGGTGGTATTCTCGACACCATTCTGCTGCGCCTGGCCACCTTCCTGGAAAAGAACGACGCCCTGGTCCGCAAGGTGAAGGGCGCCATGGTCTACCCGGCGGTCATCATGTCGGTGGCCGCCATCGCGATCGCGGTGCTGCTGATCTTCGTGATTCCGACGTTCCAATCCATGTTCGCCTCGGTGAACATGGAGCTGCCGTTTCCCACCCGGTTCGTGATTGGGGCGTCGGATATCCTGATCGGCTGGTGGTTGCTGATCATCGCGGTAGTTGCCGGGGCCGCCTTTGGCGTCCGGCAGTTCTACGCCACCGCGAATGGTCGGAAGATGCTCGACACCCTGCTGCTCAACTCCCCGGTCCTGGGCGACATGCTCCGGAAGTCGGAGGTGTCACGGTTCACCCGGACCCTGGGAACCCTGATCAGCTCCGGCGTGTCGATTCTCGATGGCCTGGAGATCACCGCCAAGACCGCCGGCAACCGGGTGA
>CAYINH010000205.1:0-5394 GCA_964364615.1 uncultured Gemmatimonadaceae bacterium | reverse complement strand
CATCGCCAAGCGGTTTCTCTCCCCAGCGCCGCCGGTTCGAGCTATGCGGGAAGTGCCCGACTTCGTCGAGGCGGTCGTCAATCGGGCGCTGGCCCGTTCGGCGGTGGATCGTTTTGCCACCGGGGCCGAGATGGCCCTGGCGCTGAAGGGCGCCCCGCCGGCCACCACGTCGGGACCTCAGGCAACCGCAGGGACGCCTCGGTCAGTCGCCGTCCTGCCGCTCACCAACATGAGCGCCGACCCGGAAAACGAATACTTCAGCGACGGGATCACCGAGGAGATCATCAACGCCCTGGCCAAGCTGCCCGGGGTACAGGTCGCGTCCCGGACCTCCTCCTTCGCGTTCAAGGGCAAGGAGACCGACATCCGCCAGGTGGGTGAGAAGCTCGGCGTGGCCACCTTGCTCGAAGGCAGCGTCCGGAAGATCGGCAACCGGATCCGGCTCACCGCCCAGTTGGTGGACGTCTCCAATGGCTACCAGATCTGGTCCGAGACCTACGACCGTCAGCTGGAGGACGTCTTCGCTGTCCAGGAGGAAATTTCCCGAGCCATCGTTGACGCGCTCAAGGTCAGACTGACGGGGCACGAGGAACGGCTGGTGGTGCCGGCCACCCAGAACATGGAGGCCTACACCATGTATCTGAAGGGCCGGTTCTTCCTCCACAAGTTTACCGAGGGGTCGATCCAGCGGGCCCAGGAGTTCTTCAAGCAGGCGCTGGCGCTCGATCACCGTTACGCCCGGGCCTACGCCGGGATCGCCGACTGCTGGGCCGACATGGCGGACGACTGGGTGCCGCCCGACAGCGCCTACCCCCAGGCCAAGGCCGCCGCCACCAAGGCGCTCGACCTGGAGCCGAACCTGGCCGACGCCCACACCTCGATCGGCAAGGTGCTCTGCTGGTACGAATGGGACTTTGCCGGGGCCGAGAAGAGTCTCCGCCACGCGGTCCAGCTCAACCCCAATTCGGCCGAGGGGCAGTTCGTGCTGGGGAGCTGTCTTCCTTGTGTCGGGCAACTGGACGACGCCATCGCGGCGATGCGGAAGGCGCTCACCCTGGATCCGCTGTCGGGGCACTTCAGCCGCTGGCTGGGCCGGTTCCTGCTCTACAGTGGAGCGAACGACGCTGCCATCATCCAGAGCGGGAAGACCATCGAGGTCGACCCGGGCCACTTCCAGGTCTACCTCGATGCCGGGGCGGCCTCTTTGGCGTTGGGAGACCCGGTGGAGGCACTCAAGTGGTACCGGCGGGGACTTTCCCTGGAGACCAGTGTCCGGTCCTACGATGCGATGCTGGTCCGGCCACTGGCCGCGCTGGGCCAGCTGGACGAGGCCTGGCCCATTCTGGAGCGGCTGGAGGCCTCAGCCCGGGAAGGGTATGTCCGGTCCGAGATCCTGGCGATGGGATACGGAGCCGCAGGGGAGTTCGACAAGGCGTTCGAGTGCCTGGACCGGGCGCTCGGCGCCCGGTCCGCCGGCCTCATCTACCTCCACCTCGACCCGGGCTACGAGCCACTCCGGGGCGACCCCCGGTTCGCCAAGATCGTCAAGGCGGTTGGGCTCCGGTAGGTCTTCATCCGGTTGGGCAACCTCGGCTTCAGGGGTGGCGGGTTCGTTTCCGAGGGGTAGATTCCCCCTTCCCCTTTCATGAAGAGTTCCTCATGGCTTCGTCGGTCCGCCACCTCGGCCTTCCAGTGCTCTTCTTGCTGTCGTCCGCTTCCTGTGCCGCCCCGGGCGGTCCGTCCGTCACCCACACCTACTACATCGCCGCCAATGAGGTCGCTTGGGACTACGCGCCCAGCGGGACCGACCAGATCACCGGGAAGGAATTCGAGGGGGTCGCGACGTTCATGATGACCTCTGCCCCCGATCGGATCGGCCGAGTCTACCGGAAGGCCGTCTATCAGGAATACACCGACAGCACCTTCCAGACGCTGAAGCCGCGGCCTCCCGAGTGGGAGCACCTGGGCATCCTGGGCCCGCTCCTGCGCGCCTCGGTCGGGGACACTTTCCGGATCGTATTCCGCAACAACGCCAGCCACCCCTACAGCATGCATCCGCACGGCGTGTTCTACACCAAGGACAGCGAGGGGGCGCCGTACGCTGACGGGACCAGCGGTGCCGATCGGGCCGACGACGGGGTGGCTCCCGGCGGCACCCATGTCTACACCTGGCCGGTGCCGGAGCGGGCCGGTCCGGCCATGGGTGAGGGGACGACGGTGTTCTGGATGTACCACAGCCACACCGAAGAGGGGAAGGACGTCAATGCGGGTCTGATGGGTCCGATGATTGTCACCGCGCGCGGTCAGGCCCGACCGGACGGGACGCCGGTGGACGTGGATCGTGAGTTCGTGGTGTTGTTCGGGGAGTTCGACGAGAATGTGAGCCACTACTACAGCGACAACGTGGCCGCCTATGCCGATCCCGCCAGGGTGCCGAAGAACGCCTCGTTCGCGGACCTGTACTACCTGACCAACCTGAAGGAGACCCTGAACGGGTTTTCCTTTGGCCACACCCCGGGGATGACCATGCGGGTCGGGGAGCGGGTCAGGTGGTACGTGTTCGGGAGTACCAACTTCGAGGTCCACGCCCCGCATTGGCATGGCATGACGGTGGTGGCCAACCATATGCGGACCGACGTGCTGAGTCTGATGACGATGCAGATGGTGACGGCCAACATGGTGCCGGACAACCCGGGGACCTGGCTCTTCCACTGCCACGTCGCACCCCACCTGGACGCGGGGATGTCGGCGACCTTCAAGGTGGAGTAGCGGTCAGCCGCCCCCGAACACCAGCGGCGCCACCACGCTCAGCACCGCCACCGTGATGATGATGGCCACCACGTCGAGCACCAGCCCCGCCCGCACCATCTGCTTCATCGGGATCATCCCCGAACCGAAGACGATCGCGTTGGGTGGGGTGGCCACCGGAAGGGCAAAACCGAGCGAGGCGCTGAGCCCCGCCACCAGCATCAGCAGCAGCGGCGGCTGACCGATGGCGGAGGCCAGCGACACGACCAGCGGCATCATCACCGCGGCCATCGCCACGTTGCTGGCGAACTCGCCCAGCGCCACGATCACCACGGCCAGTCCCAGGAAGATGATCGGCAGTGGGAAGGCTCGAAGCCCTTCCAGCCCGCCGGCGATCCAGGCGGTGAGCCCGGAACTGTCCATCGCCGCCGCCAGTGACAGCCCGCCCCCGAAGAGCAGCAGCACGTCCCAGGGGATCTTCCGAGCCTCATTCCAGGTGAGCAGCGGCCGGACATTGCCGTCGGGGGCCCGACCCTGGAGGGTGAAGAGCAGGATCACCGCGATCAGGCCGACACCGGCGTCGGTCAGCCCCGGGACCCATTGGGTCAATCCCGGCAGCGTGAACCCGCCCAGGGCCTTGGGCTCCCGGAAGAACCAGCTCAGCGCGGTGAGCCCGAAGAGGACGAAGACCGTCCGCTCGCCCCCGACCACTCGCCCCAGTCCCCGGATCCGATCCGCCACCACTGAGGCCGCGTCACCCTCCGCCTTGGCAGGGAGCCGGAACAGCAGGAAGACCAGCAGAGCCCAGGTGACCGGCAGCAGGACGAGGGTGATCGGGAGTCCGACCAGCATGAACCGGCCGAAGTCGATCTGAGCCCCGATCAGCTCTTTCGCGGCGCCTGCCAGAATCAGATTGGGCGGGGTCCCGATCAGGGTGGCCATCCCGCCGATGGTGGCGGAGTACGCCACGCCGAGGAGGAGGGCAATCCGGCCCCGGTCGCCGGCCGGGCCTTCCCCGAACAACACGCCGATGGCCAGCGCGATCGGGAACATCATCGCCGTGGTAGCGGTGTTGGAGATCCACATCGAGATGAAGCCGGTGGCGATCATGACCCCGAGCACGATCCGGCGCGGGCCGGCCCCGACCCGGCCCAGCAGGCCGTAGGCGATCCGCTCGTGGCAGCGCCACCGTTCCAGCCCCGCGGCCAGCAGGAAGCCGGCCAGAAAGAGGAAGATCAGTTCGTTGGCGTAGGGTGCCGAGGCCTCCCGGGTGCTGGAGACGCCGGCCAGCGGGAGCAGCACGATCGGGAGGAGCGAGGTGGCGGCCAGCGGGACGACTTCACTGACCCACCAGATCGCCATCCACAGCGCCAGCCCGAGCACCCGGGCGGCGGCGGGCGCCAGGCTGGTGGCCGGCACCAGCAGCGCGGCGAGAAACGCCAACGGGCCCACCGCGAGCAGGACCTTGTGGCCCAAGCCGCGCGCCGATTCACTCACGCGTCCCCGCCCGCGGCGATCACCAGGTTGAGCAGTCGCCCCGGGACGTAGATCCGTTTCTTGATGGTGCCGCCACCAATCGACCGCTGCACCGCCTCATCCGCCAGCGCCGCCGCCACCACCTCAGCCTCCCCCACCGTGCGCCCGACCACCACCTTGGAGCGGGTCTTCCCGTTGACCTGCACCACGACCTCGATCTCGTCCAGCACCAGACAGGTCGGGTCCCACTCGGGCCACCGGGCGTCGAATACCGTGCCGTGGTGACCGAGTCGCTCCCAGTTCTCTTCGGCAAAGTGGGGCACCAGCGGTGCCAGCATTACCACCAGACCTTCCACGATGGACCGATCGGCCACCCGATGTTCCCGGATCACGTTGAGCAGTTCCATCAGCGCCGCGACGGCCGTGTTGTAGCTCAACCCCGCCAGATCTTCGGTCACCTTCTTGACCGTCTGATGGTACTTGACCGCCACCGGGCGTGGAACGCTGTCCGTCCGGTCCGTGGCCAGGCTCTGGTCCACCAGGTCCCAGACCCGGTCGAGGAACCGCCGTGGGCCGCTGATCCCGGCATCGCGGAAGTCGCCGCCCTCCTGGAAGGGCCCCAGGAACATCAGGTACATCCGGAAGGTGTCGGCGCCCCACTTCTCGATGTACTCATCGGGGATGACCACGTTGCCTCGGGACTTGGACATCTTGGACCCGTCCTTGACGATCAGGCCGTGGGCCCGGAAGGTCGCGAACGGCTCCTCGAAGGGCAGCTGTCCCAGGTCGTGGAGTACCATCGCCACGAATCGGGAGTAGAGCAGGTGGAGCACGGCGTGCTCGTTCCCGCCGATGTAGCTCGCGACCGGAAGCCACCGCTTGACCCGGGCCGCATCGAAGGCGCGATCGTCGCAGTCGGTGCTGAGGTACCTGAGGTAGTACCAGGCCGAATCCAGGAAGGTGTCCGACACATCGGTTTCCCGGCGCGCCTTCCCGCCGCAGCTCGGGCACGGGACGTGATACCACTGCTCGTCCCGCGCCAGGGGGGAGATCCCGCTGTCGTCCGGCCGGAAGTCTTCCAGCGGCGGCAGCAGAACCGGCAGGTCCCGCTCGGGCACCGGCACCGCCCCGCACTGATCGCAGTAGATGATCGGGATCGGCGGTCCCCAG
>CAYINH010000204.1:0-5411 GCA_964364615.1 uncultured Gemmatimonadaceae bacterium | reverse complement strand
TCACGTCCTGGGCGGTCGACCCCTCCAGCGCCTTGGCGATGCCGAAGTCGACCAGTTTGACGTTCTCGCGGCCCGCTCCGGTGATCATCACGTTGTCGGGCTTCAGATCGCGGTGGACGATCCCCAACTCGTGCGCCGCGGACAGGCCGGCGGCAATCTGCTCGGCCAGCGCGGCCACCCGCCGGGCCGGGAGGGTCTGGCGTTCGGCGAGCAGGGCGCCGAGGGTTCGCCCTTCGACATACTCCATCACCAGGTAGACCAGCCCGTCGCTGGTGGTGCCGAAGTCAAAGACGGTGGCGACGTTGGGGTGGTGGATCCGGCTCGCGTTGCGAGCCTCCCGGGCAAAGCGGTCGCGCGCCTCGGCGGCCCGACTGAGACGCGGGTGCAGCACCTTGAGCGCGCAGGGCCGGTCCATCTCCCGATGGCGCGCCAGGTACACCGTGCTCATCCCCCCGGTCCCGATCCGCCGGACGATCTCGTAGCGGTCAGCGATGACCGCCCCGGCGGCGAGTGGGTCCGCCCCCCGATCAGGACCGGTCGGGTCGGAGGAGGCCGGGGGGGGGGGACAGTCATCAGCGCGAATCTAGGCCTGGCGCCCGGGAGGGTCAACGAAACTTCCACAATCCAGGACAGCCATGTAGCTTCCGCCGCCATGAAGAACCGCGTCGTCGATTGGGCTGTGGTGCTGTTGGCGGTCGGTTGTGCCCCGCGGCGTCCGCCGGACCTCGGGCCGTCCCCCGGCACCGATCCGCAGCCCCCGATCGCGACGCCGGTGCCCGACCGTCCCCCCCTGGACTTCGGCCCCGTCGGCCTGCCGGAGGTTCCGCTGCGGGAGGGCCCGCTTGCGCTGACCGTGGTCTACCCCCCGGAAGGCACCACGGTGTCGGCGGTCGACTCCAGCTTCCTGTTCGGATCCACCGGCAACGGGCGCGCCACGCTGACCATCAACGGCAGCCCGGTCCGGGTCTGGCCCAACGGATCGTGGCTGGCGTGGATTGCCCTGCCGTCGGATTCGGTGATGACTTTCCGGCTCCGGGCGACCGTGGCGGATTCGAGCGTGACACTGGTCCACACCGCGCGCCGGGCCCCCCGCTTCGTGCCTCGCTGGACGCTGTGGATCGACACCACATCGTTCAGTCCACGCGGCCCGGTCTGGTGGCCGCGAGACGAGGCGTTGCCGCTCTCGGTGCGCGCCACCCCCGGTGCGACGCTCCGACTTCTCCACCCGGACGGCCGGATCGTCCAGCTCCAGTCCTTCGCCTCCGGGTCCGCCGTGTCCGAGGGAGTCCGGGCGTTCGACCGCGTGGTGCCGACCCGTCACCTCGCCCCCGATCGCTACGCCGGTGCGCTGAGGGGTGTTGCGGTGGGGGACCCGATGCCTGATCTGCTCGGCGCGGCCGTATCGATTCCGCCGACCGAGGGCCCGATCCTCGAGGCGGTGCTCGACCGGGATACCGTCCGGGTCCGCTGGCCGCTCCGGCTGACGCTGCTCCCCGATCAGCCCACCGTGGTGACCCTGGACGATGATCCGGACCGCACCGGTACCACCGACGGCCTGACGGTCGGCCGGGCGCTGCCGGGGGGGACCTATCACTGGTTCTTTCCAACCGGAACTGTGGCGCCGGTGACCGCCCGGCGCAACGGAGAGCTCCGCCTCGGCCTTTCGGCCGGCTCCGTTGCCTGGGTGGCGCTGGCCGATGCTCGGCGGGTGCTCGAGGCCGGCCCCCTGGCGCCTGCCGTGGCCGGCTCCATTGTCGCCACTCCAGACGGGGATCGCACCGTGGTGCGAATCCCCTTCGATCGTCGGGTGCCGTATCAGGTCGAGCAGACCGAGCGCGGACTCGTGCTCCGGCTCTACCAGACCGTCGGCAATCCCAACTGGATCCGCTATGGCGCGGGCGCGGGACCGCTCCGCCGGATCACCTGGCAGCAGGCTGCCGCCGATGAACTGGAGTTCTCCCTCGATCTCGATCGTCCGCTCTGGGGATATCGAATCAGGTGGGACGTGACCGACCTGGTCGTCGAGCTGCGAGGTCCCCCGGCCATCGACCGCGACGATCCGCTTCGCGGTCGGCGGATCGTGGTGGACCCCGGTCATCCCCCCGGCGGTTCCACCGGGCCATCGGGATTGCGGGAGGCGGAAGTCAACCTGGCCGTGGCCCGGAGGCTCAGGGATCTGCTGGCGGCCGCTGGCGCGTCGGTGACGATGACCCGCGAGGCCGACATCCCGGTCGATCTCTGGCCCCGGGTTGCGCAGGCCGAACGGGAGGATGCCGACCTCCTGATCTCGATCCACAACAACGCGCTGCCGGACGGGGTGGATCCGTTCCGGAACCAGGGGACCAGTACGTATTACTTCCATCCGAACAGCCTCGACCTGGCCCGGGCAGTCCAGCAGGCCCTGGTGCAGCACCTCGGGCTTCCCGACCAGGGGGCGGGGCGCGGGGACCTGGCCCTGGTGCGAGGGACCTGGATACCCTCGGTCTTGGTGGAAGGACTCTTCATGATGCTGCCGGAACAGGAGGCCGCCCTCGGGTCGGTCGAAGGCCAGGATGCGTATGCCTCGGGCGTGTTTCGTGGGATACTCAGATTCCTGACCGATTTTGCGACAAGAGAGACTCCATGATCTGTGGGTGGATCCCAGGGTCGGACGTCCAAGTAGAGTGATGCAACGTCTCGTCAACCGGGCCCTGGCCCGCGCGCTCCCCCTGGTGCTCGGCGGCAGTCTGGTGACTGCCGGCCCCGCCCTGGCTCAATCGCCGGCCCAGCGCACCATCATCCAGGCCTTTCGCGATTCGCTGGCGCGGACCATCGACTCTGCCGGGCTGGCGCGGCTGGAAACCCGCCTCGTGACTGCGGTCCAGACCCTGGGCCGTCCCGATGACCATTTGCGACTTGGGTTCCTTGCCCTCAGGCTTGGCCAGCTCGGGAGCAGGAACGGATTCGAGGATGCCGCGATGGAATTCCGGAGCGTCACCCTCCAGGCGTCGGACTGGCCGTACGGATGGTACGGTCTCGGACTGGCGGAGTTCCAGTTGAGCACCGCTTCGGTGCCCGGTGCTCCGGCGCTGAATCCGTCCCGGGCCCAGGAACGGGCCGCCGCAGCATTTGCGCGATCTGCCAGCGCGGACCCCACCTTCACGCCGTTGATCGTGATGGAGGCCCACGTCGGCCGGTCACTCCGCCAGCCGCAGCGATCGGCGGTGGCCCTGGAGGCCCTCCGCTCCGCCGCACGATCCACCGGAGGCGCGCAGGTGTTGCAGGGACTCGGTCAGGTCGAACGCGAGTACGGCGATCCCTCCTCGGCGCTCAAGGCGTTCGAGGCGGCGCTGTCGCTGGTGTCACGGAACCGGGGCTTTGGACTCCTGGAAGTGGCTCGCACCAGGTTTCTGCTGGGCCGGCCGGATGGGGACGTGCCGTACTATCTCGGCGCCGCGATGGACGACAGCATCTCGGTGGTCGCTTATCGGGAGGACCTCGCCCTGGTCGCCACCCCGGCCGAACTCCGGGGGTTTGACGCGGTGGCGGGGCCTCGCCGAGCGGAGTTTCTGCGGCAGTTCTGGCGGTCGCGCGATCTGGTGGAATTCCGCAGTGATGGGGAGCGGCTCCGGGAGCACTACCGCCGGGTGTTCGTGGCCCGGCGGGCGTATCCCCGCTATCTCCCCGGCCAGGGACATGAGTTGCCGCGGTACATCGCCATCGCTGACAGAGTGGACGATCGGGGCGTAGTACTGATCCGGCACGGCGAGCCCGATGACCGCGCCAACCTGAACGCCCTCGGCTTCGAGCCCAACGAGTCGTGGCGTTATGTCCGGGCCGAGGGCGATCTCCTGCTCCATTTCGTGGCCCGGCAGAATCCCGACGAGTTCCAGCTGGTGGAGAGCCTCCTCGATGTGGCGGATGCCCGGTCGAGCAGCACCCTGTTCGAACCGGAGCGGGTCGCGGGGGATCAGATGCTGCTCCGGTCGCGGGAGCGGCTGTCGCCCCTGTACAACTCGTCTGGCCGCACCGATGCGACCCGGGCCCTGGCCTTCGAGCTGGCGGAGCGCTCCGCCGGTCGCGCCAGCCGGCAGACCGCCCTCACCACCGACTCCCATCATCACCGGTTCGCCCGGCCCCTCCCGGTCCGGACCTCGTTGACGGTTCTGGGTCGCGAAGCCGAGGTCAGCCGGGTTCACCTGGCCTACGAAGTCCCCTTTGGGTCCACGGCCGCCTCCTGGCTCGGCGAAGGGATCGAGTACCCGATCCGGCTCCGGCTGGTCGCGCTCACTCCGGGTGGTGGGGCGGCGGCCCAGGTGGACTCGGTGGTGCGGCCGGTCGCCATGGTGCGCCAGGGGGACCGGGTGCTGGTCGGGGTGGCGTCCTTCAGCCTGCCCGACGGGCCGGTGCAGGTCAGGGTCGGCTTCGAGGATGGCGCCAGGGGCTCGCTGCTCGGGATGGTGCAGCTCCACCCCGACCGGCCCGCCCCAGATGGATTTACCCTGAGTGACCTGGCCATCGGCCCGGTCGCCTCCCCCTGGCAGGTCAACCTGCATGGGGAGGTGGTGGCGCTCGATGCCCGGAACGAGATTCGTCGCGGCCAGCCGGCGGAGGCGGTGATCGAACTGCAACGCAACACGGGCAGCGGACTGGAGTGCCAGCTGCTGGTGATTCGAGTGGATGACGAGCCCGGCATCGCCTACCAGGTGCAGTGGCGCGAGACCGGCACCGCCACCCGGCAGTTGATTCGTCGTGATCTGGACCTGGCGCGACTCCGGCCGGGACGCTACCGGGCCGAGGTCACTGTACGGAGTCCGGCCGGTCACCTGGTCCGTCGAACCGGGGAGTTCGAGGTGCGCTGAGCCGCTGTCGCGCCACCGTCGCATCGGCCCTCAACCGGGCGGTCGAACCCCTGAACAGATTTGTGATGTGTAAACCGTTTAACGGCGTGCTGATGAGACTTTGCTGCGTATTGCCCTCGTCCTACCAAACCTGCTAGCTTGTCCCTCCGTCGCTGATGCCTCCCGTTCCGGCTTGCCCGGCACTCTGGACACCACGCGGCACTCCACCGACAATTCGTCTTTGGGAAGTCGAGGGTCATCCATGGCCGCTGCTTCGCCGCGCAGCCCGCTCCACTTGTCGCCCAACGCCATCACGGTGCTGGAGAAGCGGTACCTCGTCAAGGACGATCAGGGCCGGCCGGCCGAAGCGTCGACCGATCTGTTCTGGCGGGTAGCGCGGACCATCGCCGAGCCAGACCGGCAGCATGGGGCGTCAGAAGGTGCGGTCGAGGCGTTGGCCGAAGCGTTCTACGACGTCATGGCCCGACGGCTGTTCATGCCCAACTCCCCGACCCTGATGAACGCCGGCCGTCCGCTGGGACAACTCTCCGCCTGCTTCGTGCTGCCGGTCAACGACACACTCTCCAACGG
>CAYINH010000203.1:0-5419 GCA_964364615.1 uncultured Gemmatimonadaceae bacterium | reverse complement strand
GGCCCGGGCGGAAGAAAAACTGGTCCGGAAAGGGCTCGACCTGATCGTGGTCAACGACGCCCTGGAACCCGGAGCAGGGTTTGAGGTGGAGACCAATCGGGTGACGATCATCGATCGGACCGGGCGCAGGTCAGAGGTCCCGCTGCAGTCCAAGGCGGCGGTCGCGGAAGCCATTCTCGATGTAGTGGAGGGAGTTCTGGGTGGACGCACGGCGACTGTATCTCGGGATCCAGCGTGACCTTGGTGGCTCCGAGGTGGTGCTCCAGGCCGGCACCACCGCCGAGCGGGTGAGCCCGCCTCGCCGACCGTCGGCACCAGCCTCTCCAGAGACGCCGGCGGCATCCCGGGCGGAGACCCCGGCGGTCCGGCGCGACTGGCGCGAGGGCGCCCCGCCGATCCCCGGGAGCGGGCTGGTGATCACAATCCCGGCGCCCGATATCCTGGCAGCCGGACCCGACTATTCTTCCCTTGAGGAAATCGCGGCTGCGGTGGCCGAATGCACCCGCTGCGTGCTGTGTGACGGCCGGACCAACACCGTGCCGGGCGAAGGGAACCCTCAGGCCCGGCTGCTCTGTGTCGGTGAGGGCCCCGGGGAGACCGAAGATCGAACGGGGCGGCCGTTTGTCGGCCGGGCGGGAGAGCTGCTGACGGGAATCCTGGCGGCCATTGAACTGCCCCGGGAGCAGGTGTTCATCGCCAACGTGGTCAAGTGCCGGCCTCCCCAGAACCGGAAGCCGCTGCCCGGCGAGATGACCGCCTGCCTGCCGTACCTCCAGGCCCAGTTGCGGCTGATCAGGCCCACGGTCATCCTCGCGCTGGGCGCCACGGCGGCCGAAGCCCTGCTGGGAGTCCGACGGAGTCTGGGAGAGTTGCGGAACAAGGTGCATCGCTACGAGGGGGTCCCGCTGGTGGTGACGTACCACCCTGCGGCCCTGTTGCGGAACCCGAACTGGAAGAAGCCGACCTGGGATGACGTCCGTATCGCCAGACAACTTCTCGACGCTTGATGCCCCGGTAGGGCGGACCCCGCCCTGGAACCCGGAGGCGGAGCAGGCGGTCATCGGTGCCATGCTGATCGACCAGGATGCCGCGCTCCGGGCCCTCGAGTTGCTCGATCACAGCATGTTCTACCGGGAGGGCCATCGTCGGGTCTTCCGGGCCATGGCCGCTCTGCTGGAGCGCCGGGTGGTCATCGACTACGTCACCCTGCGAGACGAACTCGCTCGGCGCGGCGAGCTCGACGAAGCCGGCGGAGTGGAGTACCTGGCCGAACTGGTGGATGTCGCCCCGACCGCGGCGAATCTGGATTTCCACGCCGGCATTGTCCGCGACAAGGCGATTCTCCGTCGCCTGATTGACACCGCCACCGGGATCATCACCGAGGCCTACGCCGGCCGCAGCAGCGCCAATGAACTCCTCGACACCGCCGAGTCCCGGGTCTTCCACATCTCCCAGGAACGGCGGGACGCCGGGTTCACCCGGATCAAGGAGATGCTGTGGCCCACGATGGAGCGCATTGAAACGCTCCATCGGAGCGGCAAAGCGATTACCGGAGTGCCGAGCGGGTTCCTAGACTTGGACTCGCTGACGTCGGGGTTCCAGGCGTCGGAGCTGGTCGTGGTGGCGGGCCGCCCCTCCATGGGCAAGACCGCCTTCTGCCTGAACATCGCGACCCACGCGGCATTGGAGAACATGGGCGTAGCGATCTTCTCACTCGAAATGTCGAAGGACGCCCTGGTGCAGCGGATGCTGTGCGCCGAAGCCCGGGTGGACAGTCAGTTGGTCCGCCGGGGCATGCTCCGGGATCACGACTTCACCAAGCTGGCCCGGGCCGCGGGGATCCTGCAGGGCTGCCCGATCTGGATCGACGACACCCCCGCCCAGACGCTCCTGGAAGTCCGCTCCAAGGCCCGCCGGCTCAAGGCGGAATCGGAGCTCGGGATGATCGTGGTGGACTACCTGCAGCTGATGCGGAGTCCGGAGTACTCGGAAAACCGGGTGCAGGAGATCTCCGACATCTCCCGATCGCTCAAGGCCCTGGCTCGGGAGCTGGAGGTTCCGGTGGTGGCGCTATCCCAGCTGTCTCGGGCTTCGGAACAGCGCGGTGGCGAGCGGAAGCCCATTCTCTCCGACCTGCGGGATTCGGGGGCCATCGAGCAGGATGCGGATGTCGTGATCTTCATCCATCGGCCGGAGATGTACCAGAAGGAAGACAGTGAGGGGCGCAGCCTCGAGGGAGTGGCCGAGATTCTGATTGCCAAGCACCGGAACGGTCCCACCGGCAACCTCGACCTCCATTTCGAGAAGTCGATTACCCGGTTCGACAACCTGTCCGACCGGGAAGGCCCCGGCTGACGATGGCGCGCGCGCGCTCGGTGTACCGCTGTGCGGAGTGCGGCCATGAACACGCGAAATGGGTTGGACGGTGCGAAGGCTGCGCCGCCTGGAATACCGTCGCCGAAGAGCCCGTCGCGCTTCCCCCTCGCACCGCGGGCCGCCTCCGCTCCACTCCCGCCCGGCTGGGGCCGGTCCCCGTGGCGCTCGGGTCGGTGGAGCGCTCCCGCCTGGTCCGATGGACCACCGGCATTCCCGAATTCGACTTTGTACTGGGGGGCGGCATCGTCCCCGGTTCGCTGGCCCTGCTGGGCGGGGAACCGGGGATCGGGAAGTCCACCCTGCTGCTGCAGGCGGTCGCCCGGCTCGAGGCCTCCGGGATTCGGGCGCTCTACGCCAGCGGCGAGGAGAGTCCCGAGCAGATCCGGCTCCGGGCCGACCGGCTCGCCGAATCGGCGGACAACGTGCTGGTGCTGGCCGAAACCCACCTCGAGTCGGTGCTCGCCGCCGCCGCCGCGGCCGATGCCCGGATCCTGGTGGTCGATTCCATCCAGACGATCTACACCGAATCGCTGGAAGGGGCCCCCGGCAGCGTTGGCCAGGTGCGGGAGTCTGCCGCGCTGCTGATGCGGTTCGCCAAGGCGAGCGGGGTGGCGGTGTTCCTGGTCGGTCACGTCACCAAGGGCGGGAACATCGCGGGCCCCAAGACCCTGGAACACATCGTGGACACGGTGCTGTACTTCGAGGGCGAGTCGACGATGGACTTCCGGCTGCTGCGGGCGACCAAGAACCGCTTTGGTTCGGTCGATGAGCTCGGGGTCTTTACCATGACCGGGCAGGGCCTGGAAGCGGTTCCCAATCCCTCGGCCGCGTTCCTGGGTGCCAGGGCCGATCGCACCGCCGGCACCGCCGTCACCGCCCTGATGGAAGGCTCCCGCCCGGTCCTGGTCGAAGTCCAGGCGCTGGCGGCGCCGTCTGGGTACGGCACCCCGCAGCGGGTGGCGGCAGGCCTCGATCCCAAACGGCTCGCGGTGCTGCTGGCGATCCTGGAACGGAGGGCCGGGGCAAGTTTTGCCTCTCAGGACGTCTTCGTGCAGGTTACCGGCGGGTTGCGATTGAACGAGCCGGGAGCGGATCTGGCGGTCGCCGCCGCCCTGCTCTCGAGTCTCCACAACCGGCCCACAGCCCCCGACGCGATCTACCTCGGAGAGATGAGCTTGAGCGGCGAGATCCGGCCGACCACCGCCCTGGACCGGCGGGTGATTGAAGCCGGCCGACTCGGGTTTCATCAGGTCTATGGTGCCTCCCGTGAGGCACCAGCCCCTGCGGGAGTGACCCACCACGCTCTCCGGAGCATCGATGAGCTCGCCGGCACCCTCGCGGCGTGACGTCGGGGCGATCGTGGTGGCCGCCGGTCGGAGCTCCCGACTCGGTGGCGAGCCCAAGCAGTTCCGGCCGGTCGCCGGTGTGCCCCTCTTGCTCCGAGCCCTCCGACCGTTCCTGGCCCATCCGGAAGTTGGCCCGGTCGTGGCCGTCCTCCCCGCCGAGGCCGTGGCCGCTCCGCCGGACTGGCTCGCCGGGCTGCTCGGCGAGCGGCTCTCCCTGATCGCCGGCGGTTTCGAGCGGGCCGACTCGGTTCGGGCCGGCCTCGCGGCTCTGCCCGCCGAATGCGACACCATTCTGATCCACGACGGAGCACGTCCCTTTGTCTCCTCGGCGGTCATCGGCCAGATCATCGCCGAGGCGCGGGGCGGGCGAGGTGCGGTGGCGGCGATTCCGGTGCAGGACAGCGTGAAGCGGGGTGAGGCGAGCCCCGGGGGAGGGACCCGGATCGGGGGCACGGTCCCCCGGCACGACCTCTGGCTCGCCCAGACTCCTCAGGGGTTCCCGCGGCAGATGCTGCTCCGGGCGCATGCCGGAGGGGAGAGCGCGCTCGACGATGCCGAACTGGTCGAACGCCTGGGAGAGACGGTGATCCTGGTGCCCGACTCGCCACGCAATCTGAAGGTGACCACCGCGGACGATCTGCTCCTGGCCGAGGCGCTGGCCGGTCTGTTCCGACCATGATTCCGTTCCGACACGCCGCCGACGTCACCCGGGCACTGCCGGTGATTCGGGATCACCTGGCGGGCAATGGTGTCCTGGCCTACCCGACCGAGACCGTCTACGGCCTGGGGACGGCGCCGCGGGCTGAGGCCCTCCAGTCGCTGATCCGGCTCAAGGGCCGTTCGCCCGACAAGCCCTTCCTGCTCCTGATCTCCAGTCGCCGAATGGCGGAAGAGTACGGATTGGTCTTCCTGCCGTCGGCCGATCTGCTGGCGAAGGCCTTCTGGCCCGGCCCCCTCACCCTGGTGCTTCCCGGTGGGGAGGGGCGGTTGCCCGATGAGCTTCGGGGGCCGGAGGGCGGCATCGCGGTCCGGCACACCGGACATGCCCTGATGGCTGCGCTGGTGGCAGGGCTGGGGATGCCGGTAACCTCTACCTCGGCCAACCGGCCCGGATCCCCACCATCGCCCGGTCCCGACCGGATCGCCGAGGTGTTTGCCGAGGAGATCGCCGACGGGCGACTGCTGGTGCTCGATGGCGGAGCGCTGGGCAATGTGCCGCCCTCCACCGTGGTCGACTGCACCCAGCGGCTTCCTCGAATGATCCGGGATGGAGCCCTCCCCCGAGCCGAACTCCGCCGGGCCGTGGGTCGGCTCGCGCCCTGAGAGGCTGCTTCATGCATGTCCTGTTTGTCTGCTCGGGGAACACCTGCCGGAGCCCCCTCGCGGAGGTCGCCTTCCGGCGGCTGCTCCAGGAGGCCGGGCGCTCGGACATCGCCGTCTCCTCGGCCGGCACCGGGGCGTACAACGGGTCCCCAGCCTCGGAGGGAACGTTCCTGGTGGGACTGGAGGAGGGGTTGGACCTGTCGGCCCACCGGGCCAGGCTGCTGGACGAGAAGCTGATCGCCGAGGCGGATCTAATTCTGACAATGGCCCGGGGTCACCACGCTCGAGTCTGTCGCCTTGGTGGCAAGGGACGGGTCTGGCTGCTCGGCGACTATGCCGGAGCGGTCGAGCCCGTTGAGGTTCGCGATCCGTTC
>CAYINH010000202.1:0-5442 GCA_964364615.1 uncultured Gemmatimonadaceae bacterium | reverse complement strand
CGACGGCCTACCTGAACCTGTTCTATCTCCCGCGCGCCGGTGAGCTGGCGATCTTCTGCGGCTCCCTCATGGGAGCGGCGCTGGGCTTCCTCTGGTTCAACGCGCATCCGGCCAAGGTGTTCATGGGGGATACCGGCAGTCTGGCCCTCGGTGGCGCGTTCGGGACCGTCGCGATCCTGCTCAAGGCGGAGTTTCTGCTGGCGATCATCGGGGGCGTTTTCGTGGCTGAAGCCATCTCGGTCCTGATCCAGACGTCGGTCTTCAAGTGGAACCGCCGGACCCGCGGCCGGGAGTACGCCGAGGCCAACCGGGTCTTCCGGATGGCGCCACTCCATCACCATTTCGAGAAGCTGGGCTGGGCCGAGAGCACGGTCGTGACCCGGTTCTACATCCTCGGGATTCTGTGCGCGCTGCTGGCGTTGGCGACCCTCAAGCTGCGGTGACCCTCGACGCCTGGGCCCAGGCGGGCCGCGAAATCGCTGTGATCGGGCTCGGGCGGAGCGGACTGAGCGCCGGCCGACTGCTCCGGGCCCGGGGGATCCCGGTCTACGCCTCGGACGTGGGACACGGCGACCTGGTGCAGGCGGCCGCCCAGGAACTTGAAGGCCTTGGCGCGGCGGTCGAACTGGGCGGACACGATCTCCGGCGGATTGCCGGGGCCGGTGGGGTGGTGGTCTCGCCCGGGGTCCCGCCCCACGCCGCCCCGGTCCGGGCCGCCCGGGAGGCTGGCGTCACGATCCGGGCCGAGATCGACGTCGGCCTCGAAGCGATCGGCCGGACGCCGTACATCGGCGTTACCGGCACCAACGGCAAGAGCACCACGACCGCGTTGGTAGCGCACCTGCTGCGGGCGGGAGGGCTCCGGGCGGAGGCGGTGGGCAACATCGGGACCCCGGTCGCGGAATTGGCGCTCGGACCGGACCTTCCCGAATGGTTGGCGATCGAATTCTCGTCGTTCCAGCTGCATGACGCACCGCTGGTGGCCCCCGTCGCCGGAATCCTGACGAACCTCTCGGCCGATCACCTTGACCGCTATCCGAGCCTTGAGGCGTACTACGCCGACAAGCGGCTCTTCTTTCGCAACGCCAACGAGGCGTCGGTGTGGGTGGGCAACGCCGATGATGCGGAATCCGCTGCGATGATCTCCGCGGCGCCGGGGCGGCAACTCCGGTTTTCCGTGAAGGCAGAGGCCGATGCCTGGTACGACCGCCCGGCAGAACGGTTGATGCTGGGGAACGCTCCCCTTGTCCCACGGGCCGAGCTTCCTCTGCTGCTCGGCGATCACAACGTGGCCAATGCCCTGGCGGCCGCGCTGGCGGTACAGGCGGTGGCCGGGATCGCTGTCGACTTGCTGGGACGCGCCCTGCGCACCTTCCGGCCCCTGTCCCACCGGCTCGAGATCGTTCGGGAAGTGGCGGGGGTGCTCTGGATCAACGATTCGAAAGCCACCAACCTTGGCTCCACCGAGATGGCCGTGGCGGCGGTCGACCGCCCGTTCGTTCTCCTGCTCGGGGGCCGTCACAAGGGAGAGTCCTACCGCCGCCTGAGTCCGGGGTTGCGGGACCGCTGTCGCACGGTGATCGCCTACGGCGAGGCGCGGGAGATCGTGGTGGCCGACCTGGCCGGTGTGGTTCCGGTGGAATCCGCGGGGACCTTTGCCGAGGTGCTGGTGCGGGCGGCGCGGGCGGCCCGCCCCGGGGACGCGGTCCTGCTGTCTCCCGCCTGTTCCAGCTACGACATGTTCACCAGCTACGAAGAGCGGGGCCGCACCTTCCGTGAGCTCGTGGAGGCCATGTGAGCGCCTCGGCGGTGCGACACCCCGGAGAATTCCGCTGGGAGGTCAGGCTGCTGGTCGTGGTGACCTTCACCCTGACCGTGTTCGGAGTCGTCAACCTCTACAACGCGGTGAGCATCCGGGACGCGGGATTCATGATCGCCGTCAAGCAGCTGGCGATCGGCCTGGCCGGCGGGGTCGCGATGCTGCTGTTGTCCCGGATGGACTACCGGCAGCTCCGACCCCTGGCGTGGCCCGCCCTGGTGATCACCCTGGGGCTGCTCCTCATTCCCGCCCTGCCGGAGTCGCTGACCGGGAGCATCGCGGGGTCCCGCAACGGGGCTCGCCGATGGATCGACCTGGGCATGCTGGACATCCAACCCGGCGAAATCGCCAAGTTCGTGATCGTGCTCTGGTGCGCCGCCCTGGCGGCCAAGAAGGGCGAGGCGATCCGGGGTTTCAAGCGCGGCGTGGTGCCGTTCCTGGTCGTGATCGTCCTCGTCGATCTGCTGATCATGCGGCAGCCCAACCTGTCGATGGCCGCCATCGTGGCGGTGCTGGGCGCCACCGTGCTATTCACCGCCGGGGCCAAGATCGGTCACTTCCTCCTGCTCGGCATGGCGGCCGGCGTGCTGGGGCTCCAGATGATCATGCTCAGCGGGTATCGGCGGGCTCGGCTGGAGACCTTTCTTGGGGGGGGCACCGAAGACGGCGCCCGCCAGATCAGCGAGTCGGTGATCGCGATCGGATCCGGTGGGTTCCTGGGGCAGGGCCTCGGGGAAGGGAAGGCCAAGCTGGCCCACCTGCCGTATGCCTGGTCCGATTTCATCTTCGCCTCGATCGGCGAGGAGTGGGGCTTCATCGGGGTGGTCCTGGTGGTCGTGCTGTTCGGGCTCTTCGGGTGGATCGGGTACCGGATCGCCAAGACCGCCCCCGATCCCTTCGGGCAGTTCCTGGCGGCCGGGCTGACGACGGCGGTGGTGATCACCGCCGTGCTCCACATGGCGGTCACCCTGAAGCTGATGCCCACCACCGGGCTGACGCTGCCGTTCATGTCGGCCGGTGGCTCGAGCCTGGCGATGAATCTCGTGGCGGTCGGTGTCCTGGCCAGCGTGGGACGGATGCGGGGCCGACCTCCATCCCGCGAATGACCACCGTTCTGCTGGCCGGCGGGGGCACCGGGGGACACCTGATGCCTGCCCTGGCCCTCGCCGACGAACTGGCGAAGCGTCACCCCGGTTGGCGGGTGATGCTGGTCGGGGCCCGGCGCGGGGTGGAAGCCCGCCTGTTGCCCGACCGGGGATACCCCTACCAGCTCCTCTCGGCCGAGCCGATCTACCGCGAGCGACCATGGCGGAATCTCCGATGGCCATTCGTCGCGGGCCGGCTGTGGAGGGAGGTTGGCTCTCTGCTGGACGCCGAACAGCCGTCGCTGGTGGTCGGGACCGGTGGCTATGCCTCGGGCCCAGTGGTCTTCCGGGCGGCTCGACGGCGGCTTCCGACGGCCATCTTCGAAGCCGATGCCGTGCCCGGGCTCACCAGTCGGTGGCTCTCCCGGATGGTCCGGGAGGTTTATCTCGCGGTGCCCGAGGCGGCATCGGCGCTCTCCCCCAAGGCCAAGCAAGTGCTGGTGACCGGGGCACCGATCCATCCGCCAGTGCCTGCCATTCGGGGTGCCGCCATCGCCCGGTTCGGCCTAGATCCTGCCCGGCCCGTTGTGTTGGTGACCGGGGGCAGCCAGGGGGCGCTCGCCATCAACGAGGCAGTCGCGGCCTGGATCCAGACGCGGCGGGCCGACAAGGTGCAGATCATCTGGGCCACCGGTCCGGGGAGTTCCGACCGATTCCGTCATCTCCACAACCCCCCGGCGGTCCATGTGACGCCGTTCCTCGATCCGATCCGTGACGCCTATGCGGTGGCCAACATCGCGGTTGCCAGAGCCGGTTCGCTCTCCCTGGCCGAGCTCAGCGCATGGGGGATCCCGTCCCTCCTCATCCCCCTCCCGACCGCCGCCGCCGACCACCAGACCCGAAACGCCGCAGCGGCGGTGGGGGGTGGGGCGGCGATGATGCTCCCCCAGTCTGAGCTCTCGGGCGCCAGCCTGAGTGCTCCCCTCCTGGATCTGCTCGAGGACCCCGCCAAGATGGCCGCCATGCGGGCCGCCGCCCTCGATCGGGCCCGCCCGGAGGCCACGGGGCAGATCGCGACCCGCCTGGAGGGGCTGATCGAGGGCGGTTGATTGTTTACCATCCCCATGTAATTGCTTACATTAGGTCCATCGTCATGAACCTCTTTCTCGGCTCCGATCCGCGGCCGGTACACTTCGTCGGGATCGCCGGGGCGGGCATGAGCGCATTGGCGCTTGTGGCTCTGCGCAGGGGTGTGGCCGTGACCGGTTCGGATCGAGCGCCTGAAGGAGCTCCTGATCTCCTCCAACTGGGCGCCAAGGTCTGGTCTGGTCACGACGCGGCGCACGTCGCGGGTGCCCGGGCCGTGGTCGCCAGTGCGGCGATCCCCGGGGACCATCCGGAGTTGAGCCGCGCGCGGGAACTGGGGATTCCCATCCTCCCGCGGAAGGAAGCGCTGGGCCAGCTGGTGTCGGGTCGGGAGGTCGTGGCCATTGCCGGCACCCATGGCAAGACCACCACGACGGTGATGACGTCCCACGCGCTGGTCGGGGCCGGATTCGAGCCCACCACCCTCGCCGGGGGTCGAGTGGCTGCCTGGGGAGGCAATGCCCGCATCGGGGGGGACGAGTTGTTCGTGGTGGAGGCGGACGAGTACGACCAGGCCTTCCTGGCCCTGCACCCAGCCGTCGCCGTGGTGAACAACCTGGAGCCTGAGCATCTGGAGTGCTACTCCGGATCGGCCCAGCGGCAGGAGGACGCCTTCGTCACCTTCGCTGGGCGGGCGCGTCGGGCCCTGATCGGGAGCGACGACCGGGGGGCCGAGGCGGTGGCTCGTCGCCTGGGGGGCCGGTGTGGCGCTTTGGGGTGGCTTGGCCGGACCTGATCCTCTCCAGGATCGGGTCGAGCCCCCAGGGAGCCCAGGCCGTCCTTGGTCTGGCCAATGGCCGGTCGGTCTCCCTGGATCTGGCGGTCCCCGGGGTCCACAATCTCCGGAACGCCGCGGCGGCGATCGGGGTCGTGGCGGCGCTGGGGGGCGATGTCGAGCGGGCGGCCCTCGGGCTCAGAGAGTTCGTCGGGGTCGGGCGTCGCTTCGAGCGCCGAGGGACCGTGGCCGGGGTGACCCTGGTCGACGACTACGCCCACCACCCCACCGAGGTGGAGGCGACCTTGGTTGCCGCCCGGGAGGCCTTTCCGGACCGGCGAGTGGTGGCGGTGTTCCAGCCCCACCTGTACACCCGCACCGCTGCGCTGGGAGAGCAGATGGGTCGCTCCCTGGCGCTGGCAGATCTGGTGTTCGTGACGGAGGTGTACGCCGCACGGGAGGCGCCGATTCCCGGCGTTTCCGGTCGGTTGGTGGCCGAGGCCGCCCGGCGGGCCGGAGCCGAGGTGGTGTTCGGGGCCGACCGGGAGACCCTGACGGCGCAGGTCTTGGCCTCGCTGTCTCCGGGCGACGTGGTGCTCACCCTCGGGGCCGGCGACATCACCAGCCTTGGTGGTGAGCTGCTGGAGCGGCTGGGGGAGCGGTGAGCCGTCGGGGGG
>CAYINH010000201.1:0-5460 GCA_964364615.1 uncultured Gemmatimonadaceae bacterium | reverse complement strand
CAGAGGATATTCCTCGACCGGGAGCCGGTGGAGAGCATCCTCCCCACCTCCCGGCAACGCACCGCCCGAGCGGCCTGAGGGTGCATATCCTGTGGCTCAAGACCGAATTGCTCCATCCGGTGGACAAGGGCGGCCGGATCCGGACCTACCAGATGCTCCGAGCCCTGGC
This sequence comes from uncultured Gemmatimonadaceae bacterium, assembly GCA_964364615.1. Lineage (GTDB taxonomy): Bacteria > Gemmatimonadota > Gemmatimonadetes > Gemmatimonadales > GWC2-71-9 > SZUA-320. Next base: position 5,291 of record CAYINH010000201.1, on the reverse strand, counting down.
GCGTTCCCACCGAGTCACCTATCTGACGCTGGATGACGGCACCGCGGCCCCAAACGCCTTGGAGCTCGCCAACGAGTATGCCCAGGAGGTCATCCGGGTCCCCTTCACGGCACCGGCGCAGGGGACCCCAGCCTTCTACGCCGACCTGGGTCGAAATCTCTTCTCATCCCTGCCCTATGCGATCGCCAAGTACCGCTCAGAGCGGTTCCGGGAGGAAGTCCGGCGCTTGGCCGCAATCGCAGATGTCCTGGTCTGCGACTTCCTGGCGCCGGCCGTGAATGTGCCACCGGGACTCCCGGTGCCTACGGTGCTGTTCCAGCACAATGTGGAGGCCGAGATCTGGCGGCGCCACGCGGAGGTCGTCAGACACCCAGTGGCGCGGAGCTACTTCCGCAGCCAGTGGCGGCGGATGGCGCGGTTCGAACAGGCCGCCTGCCAACGTTTTGACCAGGTTGTGGCCGTCTCCGAGCAGGATGCAGAGTTGATACGGAGCGGTTACGGCGCCAACGCGGTGGCCGCGGTGCCCACCGGTGTGGACCTGGAGTACTTCCGCCCGCAGCCCGACCAGGAGCGGACCCCACACGAGCTGGTGTTCACCGGCAGCATGGACTGGCGGCCGAACGAGGACGGGGTCAGCTGGTTCGCCGAAGCGGTTCTCCCCCTGATCCGCGAGAAGGTGCCGGGCGCCACGCTCACGGTGGTGGGCCGGAACCCGAGTCCCCGCGTCCGGGCGTTGGCCGTACAGCATGCCGGGGTTGTCGTGACGGGAACGGTGCCGGACGTCCGGCCGTACCTGGCCCGCAGCGCGGCGCTGGTCGTCCCGCTGCGGATCGGGGGTGGCACCCGGCTCAAGATCTACGAGGCAATGGCGATGGGAGTCCCGGTGATTTCCACCACCATCGGAGCCGAGGGATTGCCGTTGAACCCCGAGGAGCATTTCCTTCAGGCGGACGGCCCGGAGGCACTGGCCGGGGCGTGCCTCCGGCTGTGGACAGATCCACCCCAAGCGGCGGCATTGGGCGCCGCCGGGGCACGATACGTGCATGCACATTGCGGCTGGCCCCGAGTCGCGGAGACGTTCGCGGAAATCTGCCAGCAGACGGTGGAACGCTCAGCGCCTGTTGAACATCAAGGGAGCAAGTGATGACGGCAATCAGTGTTTTTGGTCTGGGCTACGTTGGGTGCGTCTCCGCCGCCTGCTTTGCCCAAGAGGGGCACCAGGTGGTAGGGGTGGACGTGAGCCAGACCAAGGTTGATTTGGTGAATGCCGGGAAGCCCACCATCATGGAAGAGAGCATTGCCGAGCTGGTGGCCGCCATGCGGGAGACTGGCCGGCTCCGGGCGACCACCAACTCCCGGGAGGCGGTGCTGAGCACCCAGGTGAGCCTGGTTTGTGTCGGCACGCCGAGTCGGGCGAATGCCAGCCTGGACCTGACGTACATCGAGCGCGTCGCCGAAGAGATCGGCACAATTCTGCGCGACAAGAATCCCGGTCACGTGGTGGTCATTCGGTCGACGGTGCTCCCGGGCACGATCCACGAGCTGGTGATCCCGGCGCTGGAGCGGAGCTCGGGAAAGCAGGTGGGCACCGGGTTCCAGGTCTGCTCCAACCCGGAGTTCCTCCGCGAGGGATCCTCGATCAAGGACTTCTACGACCCTCCCTTTACCCTCATCGGCGCTGATGACCCGGCCGCCGCATTGGAGGTGGAGCGGCTGTACGCGGGGATCGAAGCACCGGTGTACGTCACTGGTGTGAGGGTGGCTGAAATGGTGAAGTACGCCTGCAACAGCTTCCATGGCCTCAAGGTGGGGTTTGCCAACGAGATCGGCAATGTCTGCAAGGCGCTGGGCGTGGACAGCCACGAGGTGATGCGAATCTTCTGCGAGGACCGCAAGCTCAACATCTCGACCGCTTACCTGAAACCGGGGTTCGCGTTCGGAGGGTCGTGCCTCCCCAAGGACCTCCGGGCCATCGTCTACCGAGCCCAGCAGGCCGACGTCGAGGTGCCGATCCTCCGAGCTACCCTGGAGAGCAATCGCATACAGATCGACCGGGCGTTGCGGATGGTCCTGGCCACCGGGCACAGGCGGGTCGGGATACTCGGCATGAGCTTCAAGGAGGGCACCGATGATCTCCGCGAATCTCCGATGGTCGCTCTGATCGAGCAGTTGATCGGCAAGGGCCTGGACCTGCACATCTATGACCGGGACGTCTCGGAGAGCCGGCTGATGGGAGCCAACCGCGAGTACATCGAGCGGGAGATCCCCCATATCTGGACCCTGATGAGGCCTACCATGGCCGACGTCATGACTCGGGCCGAGACGATCTTGATCGGCAACGGTTCCCCAGAATTCCGCACCATCCCGGAACAACTCGGCACCCACCAGATCCTGATCGACCTGGTGGGTGTCTCCAGGTCCGCCACTGCGGGCGACCCGCGGTACCAGGGAATCGCTTGGTGAGCCGGGGGCTATCCATCCGAGGAGGCCAGGCCTGGGACGATTTCGAGTTCCGTAGGGAACGAGGCTTCATGCTCACCCGCTCGAGGCCGCTAAAGAGAGCCTGGGGTGCAAGGAGTTCGTGCCTGCGCTGTCCGTGCAGGCGTATGAGGTGACGCCCCAAGTCCTAGTCACGGCCCGGCGTGCGGCATCAGGTTCCTGGCCTAACCAATCCGGGGAAACGAACTCCAATGGCTTCCTCTTTGCAACAACAGCGCCATCCCACACCCCAGGGAGAGTCCGTGATTGACGTGATGTTCGTGGTCGACAATCTCGACATTGGAGGAAGTGAGCTGAATGCCGTCCGCACCGCAGAGCACTTGGATCGAAGCCGGTTCGCGGTCCGGGTGTTCTGCCTTGGGGGCACCGGACCCCTCGCCGACCGTTACGCCAAACTGGGAATCCCCGTCGAGTGCGCGGACTCCGGACCCTTGGCGCGCCCTCGTGCAGTTGGTATCGGCTGGGGGTTCGCGAAACAGCTTCGTCGAAACCATATCCGCATTATCCACGCCCATGACATCTACTCAAACGAATTTGCGGCGATCTGGACACGCGTCGCTGGAACCGGGCAACTGGTACTTAGCCGTCGATGGCTCACGGCACCCAAGAAGCATCAATTCCTCAATGCGATGGCCTATCGAATTGCAGACCGGGTGCTCGTAAACTCCCGTACCGTTGCGCAACACATGGGCCAGACCGAGCATATTGACAAACAACGACTTATCGTGATTCCTAATTTCCTGGATGATTCGGCCTTCGACCCGATCTCACCGGAGCGACGCCAAGCCTGGCGAGCCAAGTTCGGAATCAAGCCGGAGGACCGGGTCATCGGGACTGTGGCACGACTAGCACGGGTCAAGGACCACGCAACACTTCTCCGCGCGACCGCACTCATAGTGGGACAGTGGCCCACGCTTAAAGTTCTCTTGGTGGGAGACGGTCCCGAGCATTCCCCTCTACTCGCTTTGGCCGGTGACTTAGGCCTCGGCGATCGGCTCCACTTCACGGGCGAACTCCCACACAGCCCGAGCCCGCACCACCTCCTCGATATCTCGGTCCTGACCTCCCTCCGCGAAGGCTTCCCGAATTCGCTGCTCGAGGCGATGGCATCAACCCGCCCCATCATCGCCACAGATGTCGGCGGTGTTCCGGAGGCGATCATCGATGGAGAGACCGGTCTATTGACACCAGCTGGCGACCCCTCGGCTCTCGCTGAGAGACTTGGGTGCGTTCTCAGGGATAGCGGCCTCGGGACCCGCCTGGCTGAACAGGCTTACAAGATGGCGTACGAACGGTACCGTGCCCGCGATGTCGTCGGGGCTCTTGAGTCCCTCTATCAGACCCTCCTCCACGGCCGCCCAGCGTGAAGTCCAGCACGCGCTCACACCGCATCTCGTGTCAGTGGGGATACATCGGATTTGATATATTGGTATTTGCCAGCACCAGAGAGCGGAATCTCGTCAACCAGTTCCACCCGCACCTCTACTCCATCATCCAGGGCTCGAATCCTGCTGAGACCCTGCCTGAATTCCTCCGACTCCAGAACGGTCCGTTCTCCCACGATCCGCAGAATCAGCTCACCGACACGCGGCTGGTAAAACTGGAAAGCCCGTACACCCCGGATGCCGTAGAATTGAATGACGAAGAATTGGCCGTGAACCGTCCGTCCATTCGGCAAGACAAAATTGTCAAAGATGCGCGACACATCCAAGTGCATCAACGGAAAGCCGCTGCCACAAGAACATGCCCCTGACACAAGCCGACCCGCGTCCTCATTACGATATCGTAGGAACGGCATCGCCCGCGCCTTGAGTGACGAAAACAGAAATGGGTCTGGTTCTTTAGTGTCGACTGCCCCCGACAGCGTCTCGGTGTAAACGTAGTCGCACTGAAGATGCATTTGCCCGTCAACGCACTCTGCTGCGATGTTGTGGATCTCACTGCTTCCATAGAGATCGTAGACTGGGCCACCCAACACCCGTTCGACCAGCTTGCGCTGAGGAGGATATAGCTTTTCTGCCGTTGTAAACACCCCGCGGACAGCAGGGAGCCTCAGTCCCGCTGCCTCCACTTCACTCGCGAACAGCGCAATCGTAGATGCATAGCCCATGGCGACCGATGGCCGAATACGGGCATACGTGCGAGCCCACCGCCTCAGGTCAGTCGGGCCGGATGCAAACGGATTGAACTGATACTGTCGGCGCACCAACTGCCTGAGGCCAAACTCCATTGAGCTCATCCGGTTCAGGCGCTCATTCCACCCCCAGAAGAAGGCTATCATGCCCCCAGGCTTCCATCCACATTGCGCATAACACCGATAAACGGCGGCGTCGGCAGCATCGATGTAGTCGCGATCTCGGTAGAAGGTGATTGGACGGCCCGTAGATCCACCGGTCCGATGTGCCACCAAAGCGCTCTGGGCGACACGCTCGTCAATCAGTTCCGCCAAGTGATCCCGCACATCGTCCTTAGTCACAATTGGGAATGCCCGATAGTCATCGAAGTTCTTCAGGTTGCGTGCTGACAGTCCGGCCTCGCGGAAGCGTCGCCGGTAAAACGGAACATGGGCTTCGGCGTGGGCGACAATCTCCTTGAGGCGCTCCAACTGGCGCGCGAGCACTTCGTCACGTGAATAGAGCGGCTCGTGTGCAGTTTCCCGGTACAGCACCAGGCTCCTGGAGCCCCGTAGTGCATGGGTCAACCGGAACAAACCCGCGCCGAGGCCCGTCAACATCCTATTCTCCCGGGCCCGCCCGGAATCACCTCACCAATCATCGCCGCCAGTGCTCGAA
>CAYINH010000200.1:0-5463 GCA_964364615.1 uncultured Gemmatimonadaceae bacterium | reverse complement strand
CTACGAAATTCCCCTGGTCCTCTCGGCGATCGCCCTGTTCATCCTCGGGACGATGTGGCTGAGCGGACAAGCCCTGGGCAGCGGCGGCAACACCGTGCAGGTCCACTTTGCCGACGTCGGCAACCTCAAGCGGGGCAACCCGGTCAGGATCTCCGGCGTCCAGATGGGCACGGTGGGCGAGATCCGGTTTGAACGGGTCGGCCAGGTCCTGGTGGTCCTCTCCCTCGACAAGAGCATCGTTCCCAGGACCGACGCCACGGCCCGGATGGCATCGATCGGGCTGGTCGGGGACGTGGTCGTTCAGTTCGACCCGGGTCAGGCGGCCGAGCCGCTGGCCCCGGGTGCGGCGATCCTCGGGACGGTCGACGAAGGGGTCATGGCGATGGGTGAAAGTCTCGGCGACCAGGCCGGCAAGGTGCTGACCGGGCTCGAGTCGATTCAGTACGCCCAGTTGTCGGAGGAACTGCGGCTCACCCTGGCGAGTGTGCGCCGCCTGGCCGAGGTGTTCGGCGATCGGGGATCGGGACCGACCCGGGAGCTGGTCCAGACCATGGAGGCACTGCAGCAGCTGACCCTTCGGCTCGATTCGGTGGTGGCGGGCCCCGGGATTGGTCGGACCCTGACCAATCTGGACACGGTCGCGGTCAAGCTCGGGCGGTTGACCGACCAGTATGCCAGTGCCGGGGCTCGGCTGGACAGTCTGCTGGCGGGGATGCAGCGCGGGGAGGGCACCCTGGGACGGGCGGCGACCGACTCGACGCTCTACGTCCAGTTGACCGGGCTCAGCAGCTCGCTCAAGGCCTTCATCGACGATCTCCGGAAGAACCCGGGGAAGATCACCGTGCAGGTCAAGATCTTCTAGCCACAATCGACGGCCAATGGTGGTTGACCTTGGAGGTAACTCCATGGTTCATGCTGGGTGATGAGACGGCCCTTCCACGGCATCCTTCTGCCTTTCCTCGGGCTCTTCTCGTCTCTCGGTACTCTGGTCTGCTGCGCCGTTCCGTCGCTGTTGGTACTGCTCGGCCTGGGAACCGCCGTGACATCGGTTCTGAGCGCCGCGCCCTGGCTGGTGACCCTGTCCCGGCACAAGGGGTGGCTCTTTACCGGCTCCGCCCTGCTGCTCGGCGGGACGTTCTACTATCTCTACCGACTCGCCCCACGCCTGCTGGTGGCCGCAGGCCTCTGTCCAGCGGATGATCCAGGAGCTTGTGCGACGGCCACCCGGGTGAGTCGGGTGGTGCTCTGGGTCTCCACCGGCCTGTACCTGGCGCTGTGGGCCAAGGGCCGGCAACCCGAGGCCACCGTGACAGGATTGGATGGCGATCCCCAGATTCTTGCGATCGCCCGAAAGAAGGCCGCCCGCGTTGGACACTCGGTTGAGTTCCGCCTGGGCCTGTCGGACCGACTGCCGTTTCCGGACCAGGCGTTCGATTGCGTGCTCTCGTCCCTGTTCTTCCATCACCTTGAGCTGGATCAGAAGATCGCCGCCCTGCTCGAGGTGCAACGGGTGCTTCGCCCCGGCGGCGCATTGCACATTGCCGATTGGGGCAAACCCACCAGCGGGCTCACTCGCGGCCTGTTCTATGTCGTGCAGGTGCTGGATGGGTTCTCCGAGACCCGGGACCACGTCGCCGGCAGGTTCCCACTCCTCATGAAGGAAGCCGGCTTTGACAGGGTAGCGGTGCGTGGGACGATGACCACGATGTATGGAACCCTGAACCTGTTCTACGGCCGCTCGGCCGGAACGGCTCATGCCTCACCATGAAGGAGGACGAATGCGACGTGCTGGATTGGTCTTGGTGCTGACAGGTGCCGGTTCGGGAATGGCCCTGGCTCAGAACAGCGACACTGACGCCGTGCGGGCTGTGGTCTCCGCCCTCGCGTCGTATTCGCAAGCGGGTGATTTCGCCGGGCTCGATTCATTGTATGCGCCCGGAGCCGGGGTCCACATCATCGAAGGTGCCGGGGTCAACCGTGGATGGATCGAGTACCGTGACCACCATCTGAAGCCCGAGCTGGCCGAGTTCAAGAACTTCAGCTACCGATACTTTGCCATTGAGCCTCAGGTCCGAGGTCTGGTGGCCTGGACTCCGTTCCGGTACGAGTTGTCGGCGGATACTCCCCAGGGCCACGTCGAGGTCGAAGGCCGTGGCACCGCAATTCTGGAGAAGCGGGACGGCCGGTGGCTCGTCGTGCACACCCACACCTCGGGGCGTCGGAAGCCCGCCGCCCCGTGACGGACTACCGGCGAGGCCGGGTGAGATGTGCGAGCTGGAGGATCCACCGATCCTGAAGGCCCCTCGGCCCGCCCAAGCTGGCTCAGACATCGGCGCCGATCGGTCATTGGCGACCTCCTCATGGATGGCCTAAGTTACCCTCCGTCATGCTGTCCGTCACGTTCCTCGGCACCGCCGCCGCCTGCCCCACGGTTGACCGGAATGTCACCGCCATCGCCGCCCATCGCGAAGGCGAGATGTTCCTGTTCGACTGCGGTGAGGGCACCCAGCGGCAGATGATGCGGTACGGGGTCGGGTTTTCCTTCCGGGAGATCTTCATCACCCACTATCACTCCGACCACATTCTCGGGATTACCGGGCTGCTCCGGACCCTGGGGCTGCAGGATCGACGGGAGCCGGTGACGATCTACGGCCCCAGGCCGGCGAAGAAGATCCTCGGGAGCCTGCTCGCGGTCGGGGTTGAACGGAGCAGTTTTCCGATCGAGATCGAGGAGGTCGGTCCCGGCTGGTCGCTCGACCGGGGAGACTACCAGCTTCAGGCCTTTGCCACCGACCATCGGGCGGACACCGTGGGATACTCCCTGGTCGAGCAGCCCCGACTGGGCCGATTCGATCCCGATCGGGCCAAGGCTCTGGCCATCCCCGAGGGGCCGCTCTGGGGCCGGATTCACCGCGGGGAGGCGATCGTGCTGGAGGACGGCCGCACCATCAGCCCGGAGGATCTGGTGGGGCCTCCCCGTCCCGGCCGGCGGCTGGTCTACGCCGGGGATACCCGGCCCTGCCGGAGCGTCGTGGTGGCGTCCCAGGGGGCGGACCTGCTGATCCATGAGGCGACGTTCAGCGACACTGAGCTGGATCGCGCCCGGGAGACCGGCCACTCCACTGCCCGGCAGGCGGCCGAAGTGGCCCGGGAAGCCGGGGCCCTCCGGCTGGCCCTGACCCACATCAGCGCCCGCTACTCGCGGGAGGCGCCCGAACTCCTGGCGGAGGCCCGCGAGGTCTTCCCGGAAACGGTGATTGCCCGCGACGGATACTCGGTGGACATCCCCTTTGGTTCCGGAGCCATCTAGCCGCTCTTGTGGGAATCGGGAGCCCCCGTTACGGTGGAGGCAACCGTGTCAAACACGTCTTCGACCCCTGCCAGCCAGGACCATCCCGCCCTGCCGCGGGACGTCACTGTTTTTCTCATCCAGTTCTCGGCTGCCCTCAACAAGACCCGCTCCTACCCACCGGGCCACCCGGTCCTCATCGCGGCGGTGGAGGCCGTGGTGCAGCGGCTCGCGGGTCTGCTCGCCGATCGGGGGGTGCTGACGATCGGCATCGCCGCCCATCAGATCCTGGTGGATGGCATCGCGAGCGATCCGGCCCATGGGGTGATGAGGGACCTGGCGAGTCGGCTGCATCATCATCAGCTCGCCGCGATCCGCCTGGCCCAGGGGATCGGGGTCGATGAGGTGGAAGCGATGCTGAGGATGCTGGCCGAGGAGACCTGGCGGCAGAGTCGTCCGGTGGGACTGATCATCCAGGAGTGGGATGAGCCGCGCTGGGAACACATCCATCTGGAAGGACTGCCACTCGAACAGCTGACCCTGGCGGATCGGGCGGGTGCCGGCGACCGCAAGGCCGAAGACGTGTGGAAGGGGCTGGCGGCGGCGGTGATCGGCATGGAGGGGGGGGCGCCCGAGGGGTCCTCGGATCCCGAAGCGATGGCGGCCGCGATCCGGCACCGGGCGGACGATGCCGGTGTCGCCCAGGCGGTGTTCGGCTGGCTGATGGACGCCGGCAAGACGGTCCCGGGGACTCCCGAGGCACTGGCCTCGGAGAAAGTCGAAACCCTGATCGCGGCGCTCGGTCCGGAGACCCTGGACCGGATCCTCCAGAACGGGACCGACGACACCGGCCGGAAAGCCTTCGCGATGGCCGCGGCCCGCTCGCTGCCGGTGGGAGCCGCCCTGGAGGTGCTCCGGGCCGCGGAAGATGACAAGCACCAACTCTCCCACTCGATGCTGCGGATGCTCCGCAAGCTGGCGGGCCACTCGGGCGGCTTCTCGGGCCCGGTGCTGCCGGGGGCCGATGCCGCCCTCCGGGACTCGGTCCGCCAGCTGCTGGGCGAATGGACCGCGACAGAGGAGGACGATCTCAAGTACCGCCAATTCCTCGACCTGCTGTCCAAGCCGCAGGGGCGTCGAGAGCCAGTCGTCACTGTCGTCGGTGAGCGGGCGGCCCCGGAGTCGAAGCGCCTGGTCCAGATGGGGCTGGAGCTGGACATCGCGCCACCCGCGGTGCTCCGGGGGATCGATGACTTCGCCCGGGTGGCTCCCCTGGCCGATGTGATCGAACTGCTCGGCAAGGGCGGGGAGGGGCCCGCCCACGATGCGCTCCGGGCCAGACTGGTGCAGCCCGCGAACCTCGGACCGATTCTCCGGGACGAAGGGGAGGCGGAAGACCAGCTCGATCTGCTGCTGGACTCACTCGGCGTAGCGGGACTCGAAGGACTGCTGGAGGCCCTGGAGGTATCGGAGAACGCCTCCCGTCGGCGGTGGCTGCTCAAGCGGCTGGAGTCGCTGGGCGGCGAAATCGCACCCGTGCTGGTGGCCCGGCTGCCCGACAAACCCTGGTTCGTGACCCGGAACCTGCTGGGCTTGCTGGCGACGGTCGGGCTGCCCCCCGGATTCAGCGTGATGCCGTTTACCGATGACCCCAATGCGAAGGTGCGATGGGAGGCCTACAAGATTCTCATGGGCGGCTCGGTCCAGCGGGCCGAGGGGATCAGCAAGGCGGCCTGGGATGTCGACGACGGCATTGCCCGGCTGGCGCTCAGTGCGGCGTTGGAGGACTGCCCGGCCGAACTCTCCGAGGCCCTCCCCAGCCTGCTGCGCACCCGGTACCGGGACCATGACCTCCGGGCTCATGCCATCCGACTGCTGGCCACCCGTCCGACCCCGGCTTCGAGGCACTGGCTGGTCGGGCAGGTCGAGGAGAAGGGGTGGTTCGGCCGGAAGCGGCTGGCGAAGAAATCTCTGGAACTGGTGGCCTGCCTCGGGGTGCTGAGCCGGCACTGGCCCACTCATCCGGAGGTGGCGCCGATCCTCCAGAGGGCTCGGGAGAGTCGCGATCAGGAAATCCGCGACGCGGTGCCTGGAGGTGGCGGGTGAGCGACCCGGTTGGTTTCCTGACTGCGTTCGGGCAGGTGATGTCGGCCCACACCCTCTATGCCCCGGGG
>CAYINH010000199.1:0-5467 GCA_964364615.1 uncultured Gemmatimonadaceae bacterium | reverse complement strand
TTCGGGAGCTCGGTCAGGCCGGGGTAGACCATGATGAACAGGGCGAGCGCCGAGAGGACCAGGGCGCCGACGGTGACTTCCTGCTTGTAGTGAAGGTCCATGACTCGTCCTAGGCCGCGAGGGGCCGGTTGTCGAAGTCGCGCTCGAGGAACTCCCGGACCCGGGGATCGTCCGACTCGAGAAAGTCCTGCTGGGTCCCCTGGAGCAGCACCCGTCCCCCGGTCAGCAGCGCCAGCCGATTGGCCACCCGGAACGCCCCGCGCACATCATGGGTGACCATGACGCTGGTCACCCCGAGTTCGTTGTCCAGCCGCTTGACCAGTTCGTCAATGATGTCGGCGTTGACCGGGTCGAGTCCGCTGGTCGGCTCGTCGTACAGCAGGTACTTCGGCTGACCCGCGATCGCCCGGGCGATCCCGACCCGCTTGCGCATCCCGCCCGAGAGCTGCGCCGGATACTTCAGCGCGGTGTCCGGCGTCAGGTTGACCAGCCGGAGACACTCTGCCACCCGGACCTGGCAGTAGGCCCGGTCCTTGTACTGCGCCTCGTCGCTCAGCCCCAGCCGGATGTTCTCGAAGGTGTTCATCGAATCGAACAGGGCCCCGTTCTGGAACACATACCCGATCCGGGTCCGGAGGGCGGTGAGCTCCTTCCGGGTCAGTCTGGTCACCTCAAGTCCGTCCACCAGCACCTGGCCCGCGTCGGGACGAATCAGCCCGTTGATGTGCTTGAGCAGGACACTCTTGCCACAGCCGGAGGGACCGAGCAGGGCGACGGTCTCCCCCTCCCGGACATCGAAGTCCACCCCGTTGAGCACCAGTTGCTCACCGAACCGTTTGCAGAGGCCCTTGATTTCGATCATCGCCCCCTCAATTCAGCAGCACTCTGGCGATGAACGCATTGATGACCAGGATCACCACCGAACTGGCCACCACCGCCGCGGTGGTCGCCCGGCCCACTCCCTCGGCACCCTGCTGGGTGTTGAACCCCATGTAGCAGCTGATGAGGGTGATCGCCCCGCCGAAGAAGAAGGCCTTGATGACCGAGTAATACCCGTCGAACGACCGGTAGTAGAACTGCGCCCCGTAGACGAAGTCCGCATCGGTGATCGGGAGCACCTGCTTGACACTCCACCATCCCACCAGCACCGCGATCACGTTGGCGATGATCGTCAACGCCGGCACCACCACCAGGCCGGCCAGCACCCGCGGGATGATCAGGTGCGACGACGGCGACCGGCCCAGCGACTCCAGAGCGTCTATCTGTTCGGTTACTCGCATGGTGCCGAGTTCGGCCGCGTAGCGGGCCCCGATCCGGCCCGCCAGCACCAGGCCGATGAGCACCGGTCCGAGTTCCAGCACGATGGTGGAGACGATCAGGGTCCCGAGGACATACATCGGCAGACTGGTCTGCCACTGGTAGCCGGACTGGAAGGCGGTGACCGCCCCGGCAAAGGCACTGATCAGCACCACGATGAAGAGGCTACCGACCCCGATGGTGGCAATCTCCTGGATCGTCCGCGGAATCCAGATCCGCCAGTCGGCCAGCCCGCGGACCATCTCGAGGACCATCAGCCCCAGCCGCCCGAGGTGGGCCAGGGCGGTCAGGGAGCCACGCCCGACGGCCCGGGGCAGCACGGTCAGCAGATTCATTGCTTAGTATTGTGGCCGTCCATGCGACCGAAGTCCACCCCGCCCCCCGACCGGCACGCCTCCTTCCGGCGACGGCTGCTCCGCTGGTTCCGGCGCCACGCCCGGGACCTGCCCTGGCGCCGGACCCGCGACCCCTGGGCGGTGCTGGTCTCGGAGTTCATGCTGCAGCAGACCCAGGTGTCCCGGGTGGAGGAGTTCTACCCCCGTTTCCTGCGGACCTTCCCCACCGTGGCTGATCTGGCGCGCAGCGAGGCCCCCGAAGTGCGGGAGGCCTGGGAGGGGCTGGGGTACTACCGGCGGGCGGAGAATCTGCGGCGCCTGGCGGTCCAGGTAGTCCGGGAACACCGGGGGGTCATCCCCTCGGACCCGGAGCTGCTGGAGGAGCTCCCTGGCGTGGGCCGCTATACCGCCGGTGCGGTGGCCAGCTTTGGGTACCACCGCCGAACCGCCGCCATCGACACCAACGTCGCCCGGGTCCTGCGCCGGGCCTTCCACCCGCGCACCGGCACCGGAGTCCGGGCCGAGGCTCGGCTGTGGGACACCGCCGAGCGGCTCCTTCCCCGGACCGGGAAGGATGCCTGGAGTTTCAATCAGGCGATCATGGAACTGGGGGCCCTGGTGTGTACCGCCAGGGTGGCTCGATGTGGCATCTGTCCGGTCCGGCCGGTCTGTTCCACCGGCCGGAAGCGTCAGGTGGCGTAGCGGTAGAGTGCCCCGGTCACCAGGGCAAGGAAGGCCAGCGAGTTGGCCCCCATGCTGATCCTCGTCAGCCGCTGGCGCATCCCGGCGTGGACCCCGGGATCGGCCACCGGATCAACCCGGGAGAGCTTGGCGGCGGTCGGCAGGGCAGCCACGATGACCAGGATGCCCGCGATCAATCCGAGCCCCTGCATCGCCATCAACCAGTGGTTCAGGCCCACCGCGGTGACCTGATTGTACATCTCGAGGGTGAGGATGAGGCCCGAGACCACCGACGCCGCGGCGCCGGGTCCGATCAGAGTCGGGTAGAGCCTGGTCTGCAGCCGGGTGGCGGTCCCCTGGGACGCCTGCGGTTCCCGCTTGGCGGCGATTGAGAGGACCATCGCCGCGAGGGCACCACCGATCCAGATGGTGTAGCCGGCGATATGGATGAAATACCAGATGGTTCTCATGGGACGATTCCATGGAAGAGGGACTGATCGATCGGCTGCCGCCCGGCCATCCCCGAGTCGAGTTCATGCCAGTGAGTGATGCCGTTCTCACCCATCTGCCAGCAGAGGAACACCAGCCGGTCGTCGAGCAGGGCATGGAAATCTACCAGGCCGAGCCGGAAATCCTTGAACTCGCACCCGAGGGTCTGCAGCTCCTCGAGGTAGCGGGCCACCTCGTCGGCGCGCAGGTTCACCGCACTCCGGAGGGCCTCGACCTCCGCAGGCTCCGGCTCACCGGCCACGGCACCGGCCACCGCGATCTCGGAGCGGTCGACTGCACGCTGCCAGTCGCGGTAGGCCCGGAGAATGTCGGCCACGATCCGCCGCACCAGGGGCAGGGCCCGTTCGGCCTCTTCCAGGGTGTAGATCCGCGGGTCAGTCATCGAGCCCTTCCCGCACCAGGACCTCACGGGTGGTCTGATACCCTTCCGTTTCATAGTGGGCAAATTGACCCACCGCAAAGGTCGCTCCCCGTTCCACCGCCGGCCGAACGTAGACCAGCCAGGGGCGGGCCGGGCTGAGCCGCCAGAGGTCGAGTTCCATCTCGGTTGCGAAGGCCATCATGACACCCAACGCGTCGAGATGGGCCTTCAGGAAGGCTGGCGGCGCCATCCGCCCGGTGGACGGCAGCGCGTCGAACCCGGGACCCGCATCCACCGCGATCACCAGGTCGGCCGCGAACGATGCCGCGGTGCTGAGGGGCAGCGGTCCCCGCAGCCCGCCGTCGGCGAGCCGATGGCCATTGAGCTCGGCGGGAGGATACCAGAGCGGCAGGGCGCAGGAGGCGTACAGCGCCTCCATCAGCGGGGCCTCCTCGCCACCGGTGCCGAAGCGGACCTCCTCCCCGGTGTCGAGGTCGGCGGCCGTCACGGTCAGCGGCAGCACCATCTGATCGAACCGCTCCAGGGGCACCAGACGGGCAATTGTCTGCCGCAACGGTTCATCATGCAGCAAGGCCGTGGCGAAGACCCCCTGCACCAGGGCGGCGGCGGAGAGCCGGGCCACGTCCCGACGGCGAATGCCGCGGGCCCGTTCGAGAATCTCCTCGGGCCGATCGCCGGCGGCCAGGGCTGCCGCCATGACGGCACCCATTGAGGTCCCGACATACCGGGTGGGATGGAGCCCGGCCTCGGTCAATGCCCGGACCGCGCCCAGGTGGGCGGCGGCCTTGACCCCGCCACCGCTCAGCACCACGGTCACTCGCCGACCAGTCATCGAATCCGCCGGTACTCCTCGCGGTACCGTTCGGCGCGCTGGTACCGCTCACGCTCTTCGTCGGTCTCCGGCACCAGGCGAGGCACCTTGATGGGCCTGCGATTCCGGTCCACCGCCACGAACACCACCTTGGCGCTGTGGGTGTGGCGACGCACTCCGGTGCTGACCTCTTCGGAATACACCTCGACGCCGATGTCCATCGAGGATCGGCCGACGAAGTCCACCGTCGCGATGCAGGTCACCAGGGCACCGACCGGGATCGCCTCGTGGAAGTCGAGTCGATGGACGCTGGCAGTGACGCAGGGGCCAGCCGCGTGCCGGATGGCGGCAATGGCGGCCGCCTGGTCGACCAGCGCCATCAGCTGCCCACCGAACAGGTCGCCGAGCAGGTTCTGCATGTGGGGCATCACGAAGGTGCTGATTTCCCCACGGGAGTGGGACATGGGCCGCGATTCGGGACGGGTCACGTCGGCCGGAGTCTCAGTCATGATCAGTAGTCTACCGGTCGGAGATAGAACTCGCCGATGGCGGTCTGGCTCAGCATGGCCACGGTCGGCAGTCGGCGCTTCCAGTGGGTCGACTCGAGCCGCCCGCGCACCAGGGCCACCTCCGCCTCTGAGTAGCCCAGGGCGGCAATTTCCTCGGGTCGGTAGCCCAGCAGCAGCCAGTGGAGGATGTGATCGGCCTTGGCGTAGGTGATGCCGAAATCCGCCTCGTCGGTCTGTCCCACCACCAGGTCGGCGCTGGCCGGCTTGTCGACGATCACCGACGGGACGCCGAGATGCCTGGCCAGGGCCCAGACCTGGGTCTTGAAAAGATCCCCGATCGGATTGACCGGCGGCGAGTCATCGGCGTGCCAGGTGAAGTAGCCCAGCAGCCGTTCCGACTTGTTGCCGGTGCCCAGCGGCAGAGCCCCTCGTCCGGCGGAGTGATCGAACAGGGTGATCATCCGCATCCGGGCCATGATGTTGCCCAGTCGGGCCGGGGTGGGATTCGAGGGCAAAGCGCCGGCGAGTCCGTCGACCCCGGCGGAGATATCCACCGTCTCGACCTCTATCCCGGTGGCGGCGATGACCAGGTCCGCGTGGGCCAGGCTGTCGGGACTGGAGGACCGGTACGGCATCCGGATCGCCGTCACCTGGGTCGGACCCAGCGCCTCCGCCGCCAGGAAGGCGACCAGCGCGCTGTCCACTCCGCCCGAAAGGCCCACCACCGCCCGCTCGAAGCCGCGGCGCCGGGTCACCTCGTCACGGATGAACTCGACCAGCCAGCGGCGGGTGAGTTCGGGATCGATGGCGAGAGGATCCGCCTGGCCGGGGCCCGGGGGGGGGGGGGGGCCGGCCCCCCCCCCGCCGCGCGCCCCCCCCCCCCCCCCCGGGCCCCCCCCCCACCCCCCCCCCCCCCCCCCCC
>CAYINH010000198.1:0-5471 GCA_964364615.1 uncultured Gemmatimonadaceae bacterium | reverse complement strand
GATCTCGGTCAATCCCAAGACCGCAAACGAGGCCGACGCCGTGGCGGCCGCCGCCAGTGTCGGCTTCCAGGTCTGGCGCATCGCAATCCGGATTGCCTCGGCCGCGGCATGGCCCCGGTCAAATCGCTCCTCTAGGTACCGCGACATCATAATCAGGCTGTAGTTGATCCCGTTCCCGACGATGACGATACCGCCCCAGTCGCCGGGCTTCCGGTTTCCGGCGCTCCGGGCCGAGGTGAACACGATCGGGGCCGCCGCGGTCCCCTGGGCGTCAATCCGGGCCCCGCGCAGGATCCAGAGCGAGCTTCCTGGCACGGTGGTATCGCCGAGAACCCTGGTTCCGGCCTGGATCGTGAGTGTCGCACCGCTCTGCACCTTGACGAATCCGGACAGGGTGTAGGTGGTGTCCTTGAACAAGGTCCGGCTGGCCGTGATGTTCCCGGTCAGAGTGCCGGCGCCGGGCGGAATCAGCCCGCCGGGACCCGTGGGATCATCATTCGAGCACCCGACGGCGGACAGGGAACCGAGAGTCATCAGGGTGGCGATCGTGCGCTGCAGTGTCAGCATGTTGCTCCTGGCAGTTCGTGAAGTGGACAGAAGGTGTCAATTGCCGTAACGCAGCCCGAACTTCAGAGTCCGACCTACCCGGTAGCGGTTCCGGGTCACCGGGCCCTGGGTCAGAGTGACGGGACTGTCGAGCAGGTTCCGGGCATCGAGTCGGGCCGACACCAGCCGGCCCAGGGATACCTGGAAAGAGAGGTCGATCAGGTGCCGGGCCTGCTCATAGGTATCGGGCAGCGGAGTGATTCCGGCTTCCAGGATCCGCGGCCCGACCGCATTGTAGAGGAGGGTGGCAGCCACACCGGATGGGAGGTCGACGTTGAGCCCGGCGTTCACGACGTATTTGGACTGCCCTACCATCGGACGCTGGACGCTGGTCAGGGAAGACAGACTATCATTCCCGGGCGTGATACTGCTCTGCATCAGGGTGGCATTGGCGAAGACCGAGAGCGGGGCGAGCGACCGCGCGAGCGTCGCCAGTTGCTTCCGCAACTCGACCTCGACTCCGTAGTTCCAGGCGCCCTCTGCATTGATGAAGGAGAGATTGGCAGATCCGGTCGTGCCGACGTAGGTCTTCTCGATCGGCGCGTCGAACTGTTTGGCGAAAACCCCGGCGCTGATCACCTCTCCGCTGGCCGGAAACCACTCCCATCGGGCGTCAAGATTTCGGATCAGGGTGCGGGTCAGCGCGGGGTTCCCCCGGGTAATGGTCCCCCCGAGCGGTTCGAAGTACGAGACCGGGGAGAGTTCCCGATATTCCGGGCGGGCAAGCGTCTGGCTCACCCCGAAGCGCAGATTGTGATAGTCGTCCACCGGGACATTGACCGAGAGGGCCGGAAGGATGTCGGTGTTCTCAAGCCGCGAGGTGACTGGCTGACCCTGCGGGCTCCGGCTGTCCACCCGAAGCTTGGCATACTCCACCCGGGCACCCGCGATCACCTGGACCACTCCGAACCAGAGCTCGCCCTGGAGGTAAGCTGCGGTGATCCGATCCTCGGCGCTGTAGATCCCGCCGTTCGGGTTGGTAAAGAGGGTCAGCAACCCCTGTTCAGCATACTCCCCGTCAAAAATCCGTTCGGCCTGCTGGCCGCGCTGGTCGGGGGTCAGCGCCCGGTTGAACACGTCGTAGGCCCGGGAATCCACCTTCCGATCGGTCCTCCGGTGGGCCGCGCCCACCTTGAGTGCCGAACGGCCGCTCTCATCCAGGGACCAACGGAAGTTTCCGGCCAGGCTCAGGCCTGATTCGGACAGGGTACTGAATGCTTTCGTGGCGGATCGCTGGGAACCGAACCAGCGCTCGGGAACCGGCAACTGGTCCCCCGCCGCCGCCGTGGTGTAGACCAGATCGGTCCGGTCCGGCTCGTTCCGGGTCACTTCGCTGGAGGCGACGGTCCAGTCCAGCAGGTGGCGCCGGGCGACGGCGTGGTAACCCGAGAACTGGTTCGAACGAACCGCCCGTTCGGTGTACCCCTGGCGGGTGACCGCGAAGGTCTCATCGAACTCCTCATTGTCCCCGACCAGGCTGGTGGCTTCGTTGTCCCCACTCCGGCTGTAGGAGTTGTTGAGGGACAGCTTCGTCCCGGCCCCGATCCGGGTCGTCAGATTGAGCATTCCACCCCAGAGCACCGAGGTACGGCCACTCGAGCCGGTGTAGGCATTGAAGGCCTCGACCCCCTGGGCCGAGGTTCGGGCCAGCGCCCGGGACTCGTCCACCCGAACCTCCTGCTCGAATCCGTAGCTGAACGACCCCGCGTAGCCGATGCCGAGTCCTCCAGCGGGGAGCTCCCCGCCGAGGGAGAGGCCGAAGGAAGTGTTGGGAGCGGGAGCGCCTCGCGCCGGGGTCCAGACGTTCCGGAAGGAGGTGATGACCTGGTTGACCTGAGCATCGGTCAGGCCGGTCAGATCCCCGGCCTGTTGCGCTGCCAGGGGAAGGGCGCGCGAGGACCCGGCGAATCCGAGCCACTCCAGACCGGTGCTCGGGGCCTTGACCACATCCTGGCGGAGCGCCGAGGCGTTGGCCCCGACCGACACGGAAAAGGAGTATTGCCGTCCGCCAGGGAACTCCCGGGTTCGGAGATCCACCGAAGCACCGCCGAAGTCCGCGGGCTGGTCGGGGGTAAAGGTCTTGGTGGTGGAGATGCCGTCGAGCAGGGAGGCCGGAAAGAGGTCGAGCGGTACCGACTTCTGTTCCGGCTCGAGACTTGGCACCCGGGTGCCGTTCAGTGAGGTGACGGTGTACCGTTCGCCAAGCCCGCGGACGATGACGAACTTCCGGTCTCTGAGCGTCACTCCGCTGACCCGCTGGATCGCCTGCCCGGCGTCGCTGTCGGGTGTCCGGGCGATCTGCTCGGCCGACAGGGCGTTCATGACGTGATTCGAGTTCCGCTGTTCGTTGAGGGCCTGGTCGAGGGAGCCCTTCTCCGCTTCGGCGGTCACCGTCAGCTCGTCGAGTTGGACCGCACTCGCGGCGAGAGTCAGGTCCTGCCGCAGCATCGTGCCGGCAGAGACGGACAGTCCGGTCAGAGTCTTGGGCTGAAACCCGACCAGTCGGACCCGGAGCGTCACCTCCCCCGGCGGCACCGCCTCGAGCAGGAACCGACCGTCCACCGCCGACAGGGCGGACAGTCCGGTCCCGGCCACTTCGATCGTGGCGCCGGCAATCGGCATACCGGAACCGGACTCAAGGACTCTGCCCTGGATCCGGGCGACGCTCTGCGCCCCGACCGGACCGGCCGGGAGGATCAGGACCAGTGTCGCCAGCAACGAGACTCGTCGCAGCAGGGAGTGGATCGGGAATGGGACTGGCATGTGGCCCTCCGAGATCAGGTCGGGTTCCCGGAATCCGTATCGGGGAACGCACCAATGATCTCAGACGGCTGTTACGGCGAATTGACGACGGGGTAACAGTCTGGTCA
The DNA here is from genome assembly GCA_964364615.1 of uncultured Gemmatimonadaceae bacterium. Taxonomy (GTDB): domain Bacteria; phylum Gemmatimonadota; class Gemmatimonadetes; order Gemmatimonadales; family GWC2-71-9; genus SZUA-320. The sequence goes on along the minus strand of CAYINH010000198.1, from coordinate 1,995 downwards.
CGGAGGTCCGAGGACCTGGGAGGGGTGTCCTCAGTCCTCGTCGGCCGGGGTCAGCGGGACCAGCCGCCCCCGGGGAGGGATCCCCGGCTCGAGTTCGAGGATCCCCACCGAGGCCGGGAGGTCGAACCGGCGGGCCCCCGCCCCGCCGGGGTTCATCACCGTCACCACCCGGTCCACTAGGGTGAGGTAGGGTCGATGGGTGTGCCCATGGATGATCGCCAGGGCATCGGGGTAGAGCTCCACCAGCCGTTCGGGGGTGAGGGGCTGCACCTGGTGACCGTGGAGCACCACGAACTGGAACCCCAGCAGGTCCACCTCCGCCACCTCGGTGACCTTGGCCCGGAGATCCCAGCCGTCGGTGTTGCCCCACACTGCGGTGACCGGCGCGATGGCCTCCAGCTCGGCGAGCAACTCGGGAGGGCCGATATCCCCGGCGTGGAGGATGTGGTCGACCTCGGCGAAGACGTGGTAGACTTCCGGCCGGAGCAGACCATGCGTGTCGGCAATCACCCCGATGCGCATGAGGCCGCTCCGGTCACTGCCCCTCCCAGCGGGGCGCGATCGTCAGGTCGAGTTGGAGGTGGTCCAGGATCCGTTGCACGATGAAGTCCACCAGGTCGGCCACGCCCGAGGGGTGGTGATAGAACCCGGGAGCGGCCGGCAGAATCGTGGCCCCGGCCTCCGCGGCGAGGGTCAGGTTCCGGAGATGCACCAGGGAGAGCGGCGTCTCCCGGGGCACCAGCAGGAGTGGGCGACGCTCCTTCAGCGTCACATCGGCCGCACGCTCCACCAGGGAGCGGCTGGTCCCGTGGGCAACGGCGGCGACCGTTCCCATCGAACAGGGGCAGATCACCATCCCCCGGGTCTTCTGGCTGCCGGAGGCAGGCCTGGCACCGCGATCGGTGTCGGGGAAGAAGGTGACGGACGACCAGTCGCCTCCCGTGGCCTGCTGGAGGGCCGCTTCATCGGCAATCCCGCACTCGGTCTCCAGCAGCCGCCAGCCATGGGAAGACAGGATGAGCCAGGTGGGGGCGCGCTCCCGGGCGAGCACCTCCAGCAGCCGGACCGCATAGGGCGCCCCTGAAGCACCGGTGATCGCCAGGACGATGGGAAGCGCGCTCATCGGCCCCTTCGGTTCGGGGCAGGTGACTTGACCGGATGCCTGGGCGGGGCGGGAGGCGGTGGGCGCCTGGGACCCGGCCCTGGCTGGGGGACGGGACGGGCAGGTGACCGGCGTGGATCGGGAGGCGCGCCCGGCGACGGCTTACCTGGTTGACGGGAGACGGGGACGGGGACCGCGCCCGGCGAAGGGCTGCGGGGCCGAAGCAGCGCGTTGGCGCCCTCAAACCTGTTGGGATCCTGGCGCATGGCCAGCGGCGTCCGCGCTGCTGAGGCAGCCGCACCCGAGCCGAGGCAGGTCCCCGTCCGAGAGCGAACCGCCGCACCCGAGCCGAGGCAGGTCCCCGTCCGGGAGCGAACCGCCGCACCCGAGCCGAGCCAGGGCGCCGTCATCCGAAGTACTCCCCCCACCGCTGCTCGACCTTGCGCTCCACCTCGTCCGGCATCGTGAGCGGCAGCGGATACCCGGTCTTCCAGGTGGCATCGATTCCGACCCGGCCCCGATAGACCGGGCAGGCCCCGACGAACTTCTGTTCGGTGAACACCATGTCGCGAGCCGGGTCGAATCGAGTGAAGATTCCCCAGAGCAGGTTCTCCTCATCCGGCAGCCGGATATCCTCGCTGACGGCCACCACGAACTTGATCGGCCGAAGCGCCTCGTGGTGGACCAGGGTCTCCAGCACCGCCCGGGGCGAGTCCCGCACCACCACCACCAGGAAGCCACCGTCGAGCAACCGGTGCTTGAGCACCCGTCGGTCCAGCGTCGCCGGATCCACCACCGAGGACGGGGGAGGATCGCTGGTCACCGCCTCACCGGTCGCATCCAGGATCAGCTTGCTGCCGACCTGCATACGGAACGAGGTGTAGTCGAGGGTG
>CAYINH010000197.1:0-5531 GCA_964364615.1 uncultured Gemmatimonadaceae bacterium | reverse complement strand
GGTCCTCGTGCCAGGCCACGAGCGGCTTGGCATGGCGTGGAGGCCAAGCGAGCAGCAGGATCAGCAGCTCCAGCTTTCGATCCCGTGATTCCCGGTCGTACCGGTGGCGCAGGTGACGAAGCGTCAGGAGCGCACGAGCGGGTGACAGGGTTGCCATGGATGTATTATCGTGACGGGTGATTCCTCTTCACAACCTCCAGGTCGAGGCCTCCCACATGCGCCGCTCCCTTTCGCTGCTGGTTGCCCTGCTGGTGAGCCCGCCCGCCGCCTTCGGCCAGGTCCGGTCTGCCGATTCGGTCCGCCCTGCCCCGCCGGCCACCCTGGCGGAGGAAGAGCAGCCGATCGTCACCAAACACGAAGTCCGAGTGGGCAGCAAGGTGCTGCGGTACACCGCCACCACCGGGACGATACCGCTCAAGGACCAGGCGGGGAAGCTCGAAGCGCGGGTCTTCTTCATCGCCTACACCCTGGACGGCGCCGAACGCGCCACTCGACCGCTGACCTTCTCTTTCAACGGGGGTCCCGGCTCGGCCTCGGTCTGGCTCCACCTGGGCGCTCTGGGACCACGCCGAGTCAAAATGGAGGACGAAGGCTGGCTCCCGGCGGCCCCCTATCAACTGGTGGACAACGACCAGACCTGGCTCGAATTCACCGATCTGGTCTTCATCGACCCGGTGGGGACCGGGTTCAGCCGGGCCGCCTCGGCGGAACTGGGCCGGAAGTTCTGGGGACTCCAGGGCGACATTCAGTCGGTCGGCGACTTCATCCGGCTCTACCTGACGCAGTATGGACGCTGGACCTCGCCGCTCTTCCTGGTCGGAGAGAGCTATGGCACCACCCGCGCCGCGGGTCTGGCCAATCATCTGGTGGATCGCGGGATCGCCCTGAACGGCGTCATGCTGGTCTCCGCGATCCTCAACTTCCAGACCGCCCGATTCGGGACCGGCAACGATCTGCCCTACGTCCTGTTCCTTCCGACCTACACCGCCACCGCCTGGTATCACCAGAAACTGCCGGCCGATCTGCTGGGCGACCTGACCACCACCCTGGCCGCGGCACGGAACTGGGCCGAGGGCAGCTATCAGACCGCGCTGGCCAAGGGGGATCGGCTCACCGGAGCCGAACGGGCGGAAACGGTTCGCCAGCTGTCCCGCTTTACCGGCCTCTCGCCCGCGTATCTGGAGCAGCACGACCTGCGGGTGGATCTGTCCCACTTCGACAAGGAACTGCTCCGGGCGAAGAACCGAACCGTGGGCCGACTGGATGGCCGGTTCAAGGGGATCGACGCGGTACAGGGATCGGAACGGAACGACTTCGACCCGAGCATGGCCGCCATCCGCCCGCCCTACACCGCGATGTTCAACGACTATGTCCGCCAGTCACTCGGCTACCAGAGCGATCTGGAGTACTACATCCTGGGGGGCGGGATCGGTCGGTGGGATTTCGGTTCGGACAACGCGTTCGTCGATGTGGGAGAGAGCCTCCGCAGCGCCTGGGCCAAGAACCCCCACATGCGGACCTTCATCGCCTTCGGGTACTACGACGGCGCGACCCCGTTCTTTGCCGCCGAGTATTCGCTGTCCCACATGCGACTCGATCCGACCCTCCGACCCCTGGTCACGACCGGCTACTACCAAGCCGGTCACATGATGTACATCCATCTCCCCTCGCTGGCCCGGTTCACCACCGATGCCAGGCAGTTCGTCCAGGAAGCCACCAGGCGCTAGCTCCGGCATGGATCTTCCGTCTGTGCCAGCGGCCCTCTGGGGATGGCTTGCCGATCTGGCCCTGCTGGGACACCTGGGGTTCCTGCTCTTTGTGGTCTTCGGCGCGCTGCCGGCAGGCCGGCGCCCCTGGATCAGGTGGGTGCACCTGCCGGCGCTCGCATGGGGAGCGCTGATCGAACTGGCCGGCTGGATCTGCCCGCTGACCCCTATCGAGGTGGCCTGGCGCATCAGAGCTGGCCAGGCCGGGTACCAGGGTGGCTTCATCGATCACTATGTGACGGCCTTCCTCTATCCCGATGGGCTGACCCGCTCGGTGCAGGTCGGGCTGGGGATCGCCGTCCTGGTCTGGAATGGGTTCCTCTACTGGCGAATCCTGGGCCCGGGCCGGAAATTGTCTCCCGGGGCTCCCTGACGGCGCCCCGGGGACAGGGGGGATGAAGCGACCAACGGGCTTTCTCTGGTGGATGACGATCGGATTGATCCTCGGCGCCATCGGCTGCAGCGGGAATCGGATCGATGCCCCATATCGCCCAAGCCGAGTTCCTGACGATGCTCAGGCCTTCGCGCTAGCGGCGCTTGCCACCCTCCCGAAGGTCAGTCACCGTCGTTTCGTTGAAGAACTCCTTGAGGCTGCCGGAGATCGACTTCCAGCGCCAATGGGCGGCACAGGGGGCGGAGTCGCGACACTCGGTCCGACCCAGCAGACAGGCCCCGCCTTCCAACGTTCCGAACGGTTCCAGAATGGCCGCCAGGGTCAACCTGTCGGCCGGCACCGCCAACTGGAACCCTCCGCGAGGCCCCCTGGTGGATTGCAGGATCCCGGCCCGGGCCAGCTGGTGCAGCGTCTTCGAGAGGTAGTTCCTCGGAATACCCAGCTCCTCCGCCAGGGTCGCCACCCGCACCAGGTCGGGCTTCGACGCAATGTGCAGTACCGCCCGGAGGGCGTACTCGGCGGTCTGGGGCAGGCCTACCATGGCGGGTCCTGTTCCGAGGTCCGCAGCACGAGGCGCTGCGCTTCCGGATGGTAGGTCACCAGCAGGACACCCCGAACCGGAATGGTCAGGGTGGTGTCGAGTGCCAGGGCACGGGGCACCGGGCGGCGACGATCGGTGGTGTCGAGCGGGGCCAACTGACTCTGGTCATCGGCCCGGACGAAATGGACCCCGATCCGGTGGACCCCGGGCGCGGTTTCGACCTCATGGAAGTAGTAGATCGCCCGGTCGTGCCGGAGCCCGGCCCCATGGATCGGCTCGTCCAGCACGGTGGAGCCATCCAGATCGAGGGTGACCCGATAGGGCGCCGTGGTCCCCTCGCAGATCCTGGCCTGCCGCATGTGGACGGCCAGCTCGGCCTGTTCCTCGGCGCTGGGCACCCGGCAGGTCTCGATCCGCTCCGGCCGAGCACTCCAGGCAAGCCGGATCACTCCGTGCTCATCCCGGTCGCGCACCGCCGGAAATCGGGACAGCAGCGCCACCCCCGCCGTCAGCAACAGCGTGATCCCCCAACCGACCACCGCTCTGACGCCCCCGGTCACTTGTCCTCCACCGCGGCAAGCGCTGCCTCACACACCGCCTCAAGCTGCAGATCGGGCTCCGCCTCGGGCGGCAGCAACCCGTCCACCGCCGCCTGGAACCTGGTGAACTCAGCCACCGCCAGCCCCGGCTCGCGGGCACCCGCCGATACCATGTGCACCCGGCGGCGATCGACCCGGTCCTGCAACTCCGCTTCGCGCCCATGATAAATCCGGGCCTCGAGCCACCGCGGTCCCTCCCGGTTCCAGCAGTCCCTGGGCGGACACCCCAGCACCAGCACGCCCCCCGCCCCACCCCGGACCAGGAACTCGATCACCGACGTGTGGAGGTTCCCCACGCAATCAATCGGGTAGACTCGACCACCCGCCGCGGTGAGCGCCTCCGCACCGGGTGCACTGGCCGCACCCCGCGAGCAGCCAATGACCACGACCTGCTGGCCGGTGACCGGGCTCGCCGCGAGGTAACGACGGAGCTGCTCCAGCTGATCCCGCCCCGTCCGGCCCGGCGGGCCCACGCCCATCGGGGCACACGATCCCGCGCAGAGACCACAGCTGACACAGAGGGTCGGATTGACCCGGGCCACCAGCTCGGCCCGGCCGTCGGTCCGCGGCAGCATGGTGATCGCTTCGTACGGACAGTCCTCGGCGCAGTGGGTGCAACCGGTGCAGATCGCTTCATCGACCGTCGAGGGCGCCGGCCGATTCTCCTCCCGGGGTCGGGTCAGCCAGGGCACCAGCGCCAGCAGCGCCAGGGGAATCAGCCCGATGCCCAGGATGCCCCAGGCCGGGAGTTCCCCAGAGATGAGCAGCCACGGGGCGTAGAGAATGTCAATCGGGATCGTGACCGCGCGGCGGAGCGGGTCGGCCTCCGGCGCCATGGTCATCGGCCAGACCACGGCTGCCGCGGTCATCAACCCGACGATGGTCCACATCAGCCGCCGGGGCGGCAACAGCGCTGGCCGGGCGATCCGGGAAACGTGGAGCCACAGCCCCAGGCCAATTCCCAGAGGGAGCGCCACATGGAGAAAGAGGTTGATGAAGAAGAACGCCGGCAGCACGGGGGTCTCGCCGGTGAAGATCCGGCTCACCGGCTCCGAGAGTACGGGAAGCAGGTCGAAGACCCGGGCCCCGTCGCGGGCCAGCGCTTCGCCGAAGACATCCCAGACCATGACGTAGCCGGTCCAGCCACAGATCAGCAACAGGCCGAGCATGAGGATGCCGGAAAGCCAGGCGAGGGTGCGGGGACCCCAGGAGCGGCGCTGGGCGAACATCCGATACAGATGGACGAGCACCGCCAGCAGTGCCACGTCGGTCGCGACCCGGTGCAGCCCCCGGACCCAGTTGCCGAGCCAGGGGTCGTCGGTGATCCGGGCCACCGACGCCCAGGGCGCCCCTACCCGATAGAAAAGGAGGAGCCAGAGGCCCGTGATGAGCAGGACCAGGAACGAAGCCACGGCGATCGTGCCGCTCTGATAGAGGGGGTTGCCCCGCCAGCCGGCGAGGCGGTCGGCAAGGGCGTCGGCGCGGCGGAGGAGCCGGAGCACAGGGGCTTGCATTTCCGTGAGTTTATCATATCATCATGCTAAATACAACTATCCCACTCGTGAACCCGCCCCTTCAACCGGAGTGATCACGTGGCTACCCCTCCTCGCCCCGATGAACCGGGACCGATCCCGACAGGACAGCGCCTCTTCGACAACATCTTTCTCTGGCTGGCGGCGGGCATTGTCATCATGCTCGTGGTCTACACCGGCTGGGGGTTGTACGAAGTGACCAGCCTCCCTCAAGCCACCCTGCCCTGAGGCCCATCCATGCATACCGAAACCCATACCGGGCTGGACAGCCCCCGGGGCGTCTGGTGGAAGCCGGCGCACCGGAGCGAGAAGATGTGGGTCGCCATCGCCTTCGGCTGGTGCATGGTGCTGTTCGCCATGATGCCGCTGTGGCATTTCAAGGGCGGCCAGAACCCCTCCGGGATCCGCCGCAAGGTCGAGCCGACGGCGTTCTTCGCCCGGACCCAGGAATTCATTCGGCAATACCAGGTCGGAGTGGACAACGGGATTCCGGTGGTCGCCCCGCCCCCCGGTGCGGACATCTACCTGACCGCGATGGCCTTCCAGTGGACCCCGGTCCTCAAACTCCAGATCGGCAAGGAGTACACCCTCCATCTCTCCTCGCTTGATGTCAATCACGGGTTCAGCCTGTTGCCGGTCAACGTGAACTTCCAGGTGGTGCCCGGCTATGACTACGGCCTACGCATCACGCCGTCAGAG
>CAYINH010000196.1:0-5554 GCA_964364615.1 uncultured Gemmatimonadaceae bacterium | reverse complement strand
ATGTCGCGGTGGATCACGCCGTGGCGGTGGGCGTAGTCCAGGGCGTCTGCCACCTCACACGCGATCCGGATGGCCTCGGCTATCGGGAGTTGCTTGACCCGGTCGAGCCGGTCCCGGAGCGACTCACCCTCGACGAAGGGCATCGCATAGAAGACGGTGCCGTCCACCTGACCCGAATCGAAGAGCGGCAGGATGTGCGGATGTTGCAGGTTGGCGGTGGTCTTGATCTCGGCGAGGAACCGCTCGGCGCCGATCACGGCGGCGAGTTCAGGCCGAAGCACCTTGACCGCGACCTTGCGGTCGTGTCGGAGGTCGTGCGCCAGGTACACCGTGGCCATCCCACCGGCCCCCAGCTCACGATCGATCTGGTACCGGTCGGCCAGGGCTACCCTGAGCCGCTCCAGCTGCTCCGCCATCAACCCTCCCTGATTGTCAGGCTATTGGTGTTCCGGTGTGACGTGGCGCAGGCCTGAGCCCTTCGGGCCCCAACCCTCGCAATATGGCCTCTGTGAGGGCCTCCGCGCGAACGGAAACCTGGCACCGGGATCTTGCGGCAAGGCTGAAGCAGCAGCATGGAATAGCACACCTCGCTGTTGCGCCGTGTGCCCTTATAGGGTACATTTGTACCCATTATGAGTACATCTGTCACACCGTCAACTGAGGCCCTTTTTGGCCGGACCCGCCGGGACGTGCTCGGATTGCTCCTGGGGCACCCGGACGAACGGTACTACCTCCGCGAAATCCTCCGAGCCATCGGCGGCGGTTCAGGCGCCCTCCAGAGAGAACTCCGCCAGCTGGTCGAAGCAGGATTGATCGACCGGGTGCGTGAGGGTCGTCAGGTGTACTTCTCCGCCAACCGGAACGCCGCCATCTTCCCTGAGTTGCAGGCCATCATCCAGAAGACCGCCGGGACGGCGGACGTCCTGCACACCAGCCTGGCGCCGCTGCTGCGGCAGGAAAGGATTGTATTGGCCTTGGTTTACGGCTCGGTGGCGGGCGGCGCCCAGACCGCCAGGAGTGATGTGGACCTGTTGATTCTGGGGGATGCGACACTGGCGGAGGTCATCCCCGCCGTGCGCATCGCCGAGCAACGGTTGGCGCGGGAAGTGAACCCCTCGGTATATCCAGTCAGGGAGTTTCGCGCAAAGCTCAAAGCCGGAAACCCGTTCTTGAAACGGATCCTTGCAGGGCCCAAGCTCTTCATCGCAGGCGACGACCATGAGCTTGAACGACTGGCTCGCTAACCGCTGGATCGTGGCCCATGAGGTGACCGTCGAAGAGATCACCGACCTCCTCGCCGTGGTGGATCGCGACCTCGAGGCGGCCGCCATTCCGCGTCTGACGCCCGACTGGCAACTCGGGATCAGCTACAACGCCGCCCTCCAACTCGCGACCCTGGCGCTCGGCGCCGCAGGCTATCGACCCGGGCGCGAGCGGGGTCACGAGCGGGCCATCCTATCGCTTCGAGAGACAGCGGGCATCCCCTCGGCGACCGTTGACGTGCTCGACGCTATCCGCCGCAAACGCAACCAGAACAACTACGAGCGCGCGGGCACCACCTCCGCTGCGGAAGCGGAGGAGTTCCACAGGACTGTCGTTGCCTTACGAAGCGATGTGCTCCGCTGGCTCAAGAAGACTCACCGGGAGCTCTACCCGCATGACTGAACTGATCTGGGACGGCAAATACGACGACCAGGGCCGCAAGGTGGCCCCGCCCCGCATCGCGCTGCCGTTCCAGACCGTGGAGACGGTCAACGAATCCGCCGCCGACCGCGACCGGATGCAGGACCTCTTTGCCAGTGGCCGGCCCACCGAATGGCGCAACCGGCTCATCTGGGGTGACAAGAAGTACGTGCTGCCATCGCTGCTGGAGGAGTTTGCCGGGAAGGTCAACCTCATCTACATCGATCCGCCGTTCGCGACCGGCGGAGATTTCTCCTTCACGGCCAGCATCCCCGATGACCCCGATACCGAAGGGGACCAGAGCGCCACATTCGTCAAGCAACCCAGTGTCATCGAGCAAAAGGCGTATCGAGACACTTGGGGGAAGGGGCTGGATAGAGGTCCGTTAAGTCGCAGAGCTCACATTTTGCCAATATGCATGACATGATTCTGGTGTACTCAGTCGGGGGTGTGTTCGTCTTTCACCCTCCATTCGTCGAGAAAAATCCAGAGCTCCTGAAGACTCACTACAGACACACAGACCCCGTAAGCGGCCGCCGTTACAATCTTGATAACTTCACTCAAGCTGGTGCAGGGCCAGCCAGGCGGTTCGGGGAAAGGCTCCTGCCTCCTCCTCCTGGCAAGCACTGGATTTGGTCGCAAGAGCGCATTGATCAGGGAATGAACGCGGGATTGATTGTGTTCTCCAAGGGCGACATTCCGTACGTGAAGCGGTTCTTCGATGACAATGAGGGAACTCGTGTCGGTGATATTTGGACTGATATCAACCCGGTGAACCAAGTTGCATTGGAACGGTTGGACTACCCCACACAGAAGCCGGAGTCGCTTTTGGAGCGCATCCTTCTTAGTTCCTCAAGTGAAGGCGACCTCGTCCTCGACTGCTTCTGCGGCTCCGGCACCACCGCGGCCGTGGCCGAGAAGCTGGGCCGCCGCTGGATCACCTGCGACCTCGGCCGCTTTGCCATCCACACAACCCGGAAACGCCTCCTCGGCATTCCCCACGTCAAGCCGTTCGTGGTGCAGAACCTCGGCAAGTACGAGCGGCAGGCCTGGCAGGCCGCCGAATTCGGTGACGGCGCCGAGGCAGCGGCGCAGGCCTACCGCCAGTTTGTGCTGGAGTTGTACCACGCCCAACCGGTGTCGGGGTACCTCTGGCTGCATGGGAGCAAGAGGGGGCGCATGGTGCACGTGGGCGCGGTGGACGCGCCGGTCACCATGGCCGACGTGACCAGCATGGTCACCGAATTCAGGAAGGCCATCGGCACGGGGAACGACGCCCCGACCCGGAGCGGCGTGGACGTCCTCGGCTGGGATTTTGCCTTCGAACTCAATGAGACCAGCAGGCAGCAGGCGGCGCTGGCCGGCATCGACCTCCGGCTCATCCGCATTCCACGGGAGTTGCTGGAAAAGAAGGCGGTAGAACAGGGCGACATCAAGTTCTTCGAGCTGGCGGCCCTCGGCGTGGCCCTGAAGAAGAATGCCCGGACCGTAACCCTCGAGCTCACCGACTTCATGATCCCGCTGGACGATGTACCGGAGGAGGTCCAGAAAGCGGTGACCCACTGGGAGCAGTGGATTGACTACTGGGCGGTGGACTGGGACAACGCGGACGACACCTTCCACAACGAGTGGCAGACCTACCGCACCCGGAAGGACAAGGGACTGGCCCGTACCACCAACCAGAGCTACGCCGAGCCCGGGAAGTACCGGGTGGTGGTCAAGGTGATCGATATCCTGGGCAACGACACCACCAAGCTCCTCACGGTGGAGGTCAAGTAGTGGCGCGGCTCCGGAAGAAGCCGGCTGGCCAGGGTGACTTGCTCGAGGCTCGTGGCACCACGGCCCCGGCGGTGCCGCTCATCCGCCAGGCCGTGGCAAGTTGGCGGGAGGGCGGGTATGCCGGCATCAGCGATACCACTCGCTCGCTCCTCACCTGGTGGTTCCCGCGTGACGGCCACCGGATGGGCCGGGGCGCGGGGCGTGCGTTCAAGTACCATCCTTTTCAGCGGGAGGCGATTGAGACGCTGATCTATCTCTACGAGGTGGAGGTGGTTCGGCGGCAGAAGAGCCTGCTGGAAACGTTCGTGCGGCGCTCTGACCTGGAACTCTTGCAGTACGACGAGTTTGCCCGCTACTGCCTCAAGATGGCCACCGGCAGCGGCAAGACCAAGGTCATTTCGCTGGCCGTGGCCTGGCAGTACCTGAATGCCGTGGCCGAGGGGCGGGACGACTTTGCCAGCACCTTCCTGGTGCTGGCGCCCAACGTGATTGTGTACGAGCGGCTCCGGGCGGATTTTCAAAGCGGCCGGATCTTCCAGACCGACCCGGTCATTCCGCCGGAGCTCAAGCTCTACTGGGACCTCGAGTGCTACCTCCGCGGCGAAGGGGGGAGCGGGCCGCCTCCAGCGGCGCCCTGTACCTCACCAACATCCAGCAGCTGCACGACCGGAACGAGGACACCGACGAGCCCGACCCGATGACGCTGGTACTGGGACCCAAGCCGTCCGCCACGGTCCAGGAGGCGGCCCGATTCCACGACCGCGTGGTGGAGCGCGGGGGCACCTGCCTCGTGGTCAACGATGAGGCCCATCATACGCATGACGAAAAGCTCAAGTGGAACGAGATCATCCGCGGCGTGCATGACCGTCTGGCCACCAAGGACGGCGGCATCCTACAACTCGACGTGACCGCCACCCCGCGCTACGGCAAGGGCGGCGAACTGTTCACCTGGACGGTCTTCGACTACCCGCTCAAGCAGGCCATCCTCGACGGCATCGTGAAGCGCCCGATGAAGGGCATCACGGTGGGCATCAAGGAGGCCCGCTCAAACACCGCCAGCGTGAAGTACCGGGCCTACCTGGCGGCCGCGGTGGAGCGCTGGCGGGAGTACCGGGGGCAGCTGGAGCCGCTCGGCAAGAAGCCGGTGCTGTTCGTCATGATGAACGTGACCGATGAGGCGGACGAGGTGGCCGATTTTCTGCGAGTCACCTGGCCGGAAGACTTTGCCGGCGACAAGCTGCTGGTGATCCACACCAATCGGAGCGGAGACATCTCGAAGGCCGGGGAGGAAGAGGCCCGGCGTGTGGCCCGCGAGGTGGATCTCGAAGCCAGCCCGGTCAACGCCATCGTGAGCGTGCTGATGCTCCGTGAGGGGTGGGACGTGCAGAACGTGACGGTCATTGTCGGGCTCCGGCCCTACTCCTCCAAGGCCAACATCCTTCCTGAGCAGACCTTGGGCCGCGGCCTGCGGCTGATGTTCCGCGGGGAGGGAACCGGCTACACCGAGCGGGTGGATGTGATCGGCACCTCGAAGTTCATGGAGCTGGTGGAACAGCTCGAGAAGGACGAGGACCTCAAGCTGGACCAATTCGAGCTGGGCAAGGATCACCTGGAGATCCGGACCATCGCGCCCGATCCCGCCAAGCTGGAGGTGGATATTGCGGTGCCCACGTTGACGCCCATCCTGGTCCGCAAGAAGACGCTGGCGGAGGAGATTGCCGGACTCGACCTCGCGACATTCAGGTGCACGCCGTTCCCCATGAAGGAAGGGACCGCCGAGGCGAAGAGCTTCCGCTATGAGGGGTATGACGTCATTACCATGGAGAAGCTGCTCGAGCGTGAGTACGCCATGCCCGAACCGCAGACGGCGCAGGAGGTGATCAGCTATTACGCCAAGCGGATTGCGCAGGACGTGAAGTTGCCGTCCCAGTTTGCCGCGCTCGCGCCCAAGGTGCGGGAGTTCCTGGCCACCCGGGCCTTCGGCAAGCCGGTGGAGCTGGAGGGCAAGACAATGATCCACGCCATTTCCAGTAACGTGGCGCAGTTTGTCACCGTGGACCTGTTCGTCAAGGCGCTCCGCGCGCTCGTGGTC
>CAYINH010000195.1:1784-5571 GCA_964364615.1 uncultured Gemmatimonadaceae bacterium | reverse complement strand
TCCATGCGGAAGTCGCCGCCCAGGCGTTCGCTGCGGGGAAACACGTGTTTCTCGAGAAACCGATTGGGCTGACGCTCGAGGAGGGCCGCCGGGTTGTCGCGGCTTGGCGCCAGGCGGGCACCGCGGGAGGGATCGGGTACAACTTCCGGCGAAACCCCATCGTCGAATCGGCCCGTCAGACGCTGGCTTCGGGGCAACTGGGCCCCCTGGTGGCGATTCAAGGCAGCTTCCACTGGGTGGCGGAGCGGATCGAGGGTTGGCGCTCCCAGCCTGGAATGGGAGGGGGTGCGCTCCTCGACCTCCTGTCCCACCACGTGGCTCTGGGCTGCGCACTCTCCGGGGCCCGCATTGCCGAGGTGCAATGCACGCTCCGCTCTGTTCGATCCCAGGACGATACCGCGTCGGTGCAGTTGGTGACCGATGACGGCCTGACCGCGCAGCTCCAGGGGTCGTCGGCTGCGGGTGCGCCCGTGAACCGCCTGGACTTGGTCGGGAGGACCGGTGTGCTGAGGGTGGACCTCCTGGACGGCCGGCCTCGTGCGGTTGATCGGGTACCGGGGCGAGGCGCCCGGCTGATCCGTGCCCGTGGAGCCCTTGCTGAGCTCCATCCTGCACGGCTTCTTCGGTCTCCGGGGTTCGAGCCCTCTTTTCAAGCCACCATCGAGGCCTTCCTCGACGCAGTTCGGAGCGGGGTCCCGTTCCGTCCCGATCTGTCAGACGGGCTGCGAGCGCTTGCTGTGATCGAGGCCGCAGCCGCCTCGGCGCAGGCGGGTGGCCGCTCCGTATCCGTCGCGGACGGAGACTGAAGGGCGGGTGCCACCGATCCTGCCGCGCGTCCTGCTGGTCCACGACTACGCCGGGTCCCGCGGTGGGGCGGAACTCGTCATCCAGGACTTGCGGGCCGGCCTCCGGAGCCGGGGAATCGATGCTCGTCTCCTGGCAAGCACTGCCGACGCCTTCGAGCAGGACACGGCCCCTGACTACCCGTTTCGTGGCTCAACCGGGACGTTCCGATCGCTTCGGGAGACCATCAACCCCGACGCGGTGCGGGTGGCGCGACGGGTGATCAGGGAGTTCGCCCCCCAGGTCGTACACCTGGGCATGCTGCTGACCCAGGCGTCTCCCGCCATCCTCCCCGTTTTTCGTGGTCGGGCCGTACTCTGGATGCCCAACGAATTCCGGCCCATCTGCCCGAAGGGCACCAGGTTCCTTCCGGATGGCCGGCCCTGCTCGCACCCGGTTGGCTTGGCCTGCCTGCAGGAAGGTTGTCTGCGGATACGGGGGCTCGCGCCCAGGCTCGTCCAGTTGTCCCTCCTCCGCCGGTGGCAAGGCATCGTGAAGTTGGTGGTCAGTCCCAGCAGAGCCTTTGCCGATGTGCTCGAGCGGCATGGAGTACCCGTCGATGCAGTGGTACCCCATGGCGTGACTGTTCCGCCGTTTCGCCGTCGGCCGAGAGGGGAGCTGCTCCTCGGGTTTGCTGGACGACTCGTGCCTGAGAAAGGAGTTCACGTCCTTCTGGATGCCCTGGCCCAGCTCCCGCCTCACCTGTCACGAGTGCGTCTCTGGATCGCCGGGGAAGGTCCGGCGCGCGACATGCTCGAGGACCGGACCCGACGGTTGGGTCTTGCCGACCGAGTCGAGTTTCTGGGCCACGTCCCTCGCGAAGAGCTCCAGCGCCGGTTCGATGCCGTGACCGTCCAGGTGGTTCCCTCACTGTGGCTGGAGCCCTACGGGTTGGTCACCGTTGAGGCGATGGCCAGGGGCACGCCCGTGGTAGCCAGTGCTGTCGGGGCCACACCGGAATTGATCGAGGATGGCCGAACAGGGTACTTGGTGCCCCCGGACGACCCTGCCGCGCTTGGGCGCCGCTTGGCAGACGTTCTGGGAGATCCGGCCGGTCGGGAGGGGGTGGCGGAGGCGGCTTGGCGAGTCGCTTCGGGGACCTTCGCCATGGATCAGGTCACCGATCGCCTCATCGCGCTGTACCATGACCTGCTGAATCCGGCTGGCACCAAAGGATGAGCGGCCCACTGCCTTCGGAACACCCGGCGCCGCCGCAGCCCGGCATCGCCCGCGCGACGGTCTTCGGATTTATTGCGGAGGCGATGGTGTTTCCCGCGGGCCTCGTCACGGCGGCATACTTGACCCGGAGCCTTGGAGCTGCTCAATATGGACAACTCTCTCTCATCTATGCCGTCCTTTCTCCCGTCGTCTGGCTCGCGTCTTCGACTTTTGCCGGTCGTACCGGTCTGACGCTCCTGGCGGACGCCAGAGACTGGCGCCCGATGGCTGCCACGCTGCTGCGGGCGAACGTCGTGCTGGGTCTGGGTTCCATGCTGTTGTTCCTCGCGCTGGCACCATGGTTCGCCACGGTTCTGGGATCTCCGGACCTGGCGCCCTTTCTCTGGGTGGCCGCGGTCGAGATCGTGCTCATGCCCATCACCCGGATCCACCGTGATGCGTTGGTGGCTCGAGGCCAGTACACCTGGCCAGCCCTCGCTACCCTGGCCTTTCAGCTTGCTCGGCTGGCCCTGATTCTGTCGCTCGTTGCCGCAGGGTGGGCACTCCTCGGAGTCATCCTGGCGAACCTGGGAGCGCGGGCGGTTGAACTGGTCGCCTGCCGGGCCCGTCTTCGACTCCCGGTTCGCGGGGCGGTTCAGGGCTGGCTGCGACCGTTGCGCTCGCAGGTCGGGAGCCTGTTCGGATACGCCTTCTGTCTCCAGCTCTTCAACCGGGTCGACCTGCTGATGCTCGGCTTCCTGGGGACCCCCGTTGACGTGCTGGGCCACTATGGTGCGGCCCAGAACCTCGCCCTTGCCCCGGGGCTCTTCGCGATGGTGTTCGGCCCGCTCCTCATCGCGGCACTTCGTCGGACCGAGCTGGCCCCAGCTCCGGAGGAAGCCCTGGCCCTGAGGAATGGATCGGCGAGGCTCGTGATTGCGATCTGGGCGATGGCCGCACCCGTCGCGGCCGGTGCAACCGGGTTGGTGGTACTCCTGTTCGGATCGGGGTTTGCGTCCTCCGGAGAGATCCTGGCCTGGCTCGGGGTCGGCGCCGGTGGGGGCTTGGTACTTGCTGTGCTGTCCGCCCACCAAGTGGCCAATCGACGGTATGCCCGGCCTCTGCTCGCTGCGATTCCGATGTTGGTCGTCGCCGTCGCCCTCCAGGTGGTCTGGATTCCACGACATGGGGCACTTGGCGCGGCCTGGGCCACCGCCACCGCGGCGATCCTCGCTGCCATTATCGCGCAGGGTTTCGACGGACTGAGGAATCTCCTGGCTCGGAGTCTGGATCTGGTCCGCATGGTGTGCGCCGGCGCCGCCGGCTATTTCGGCACCCAGCTTGCCGCCCGGGTGGGCATGCCTTCGCCAGTCGATATTCTCCTGGGCGCGATCGTGACCGGTACCGTCCTGCTGCTGGTCAGGCTGGCTTCATGGCGCGACCTTCGCCTGCTTGCGGCCCAGTTTCTTGACCGAACTCCCGTCACAAGGATGATCTGATGCTGTCACTGCCCGAGCCAGCCCTGAGTGTGGTGGTGGTTACCCGAGACAACCACCGGACCCTGAGGCCCATCACCGAGGCGCTCCGGGTGCAAACCATCGCCGACCGCATCGAGTTGGTGGTTGTGGCCCCGCGCGACGCCGGAACAACCGGCCCACCTCCGGATGCCGCTGACCTCCACTCAGTCCGGGTCGTGGAGGTCGGGCCTGTGACCAACCGCGGCCGGGCTGCCGCCCATGGTGTTCTGGCCGCCAGGGCACCCATCGTCGCCATTACCGAGAATCAC
>CAYINH010000195.1:0-1774 GCA_964364615.1 uncultured Gemmatimonadaceae bacterium | reverse complement strand
CGAGAATCCCTGCTTTCCCAATCCCGACTGGGGCGAGCGGGGGCTGACGAGCCACGCCGGGGGGTGGGGTGGCGTCGGCCCGGCTGTCGGCAATGCGAACCCCGAAAGCCGGTTGAGCCAGGCAATTCACGCGTTCGGGTACGGGCTCTTCCCTCGCTCCGGTCTCCCGGGGCTCGTTGAGGAGTTGCCCCTTCACAACAGTTCCTTCCGGCACGAGGTCCTCCCTCAGGAAATCGGGGTGCTCGAGGAGCTGCTCGGTGATGAACGCTTGCTCCACCGGGCCCTCAGGGAACGAGGCCATACTCTCTACTTCGACCCACGGATCGTGAAGTGGCACCTCAACGAGGCCACCTGGAAACTGCTGAGCGGGCTGTCGTACGACAGCGGCCGCCGCTACGGGGGGACGAGATCGGCGGCCTGGTCAGGGTGGCGACGGGCCTTCTACTCAGCCGCGTCACCGTTCTTGAGTGTTCCGATCGCCCGTAACGTTTGGGGGAAACTTTCCTCGGACGGGGAGGTCCGGAAGGATCTCCCGCTGGCCGCCGTCATCTGGGTCTGTGCCCTGATTCATGCCTTCGGTGAGGCAGGGTCCTACCTTCGCGGCAGCCGAGATGAGTTTCCGTTCGTGGAGGAGGATGAATTCCTGATTCGTGAGCGCCTTGGGGGCCGAGTGGTGAGGCGTCGCGAGATCGCCTCCCTGATCGCCTTGTTGGACCCGACCGACGGCGGAACTGGGCGATGAGCGATCCTCGTCTCACCATTGTCGTGGCCTCTCGGACTGGGTTCCCCGAGTCCCGCTCGATTCTCGAGTGGCTGCGGGGCCAGACGGTATCAGCCTCGCTGGAAGTGATCCTGGTTGTTCCTCGCGGTGTGGTATCCGAGGAGGAGTTGGCACAGTTCCAGGGCTTTGAGTCCCTCCGGTTGCTGGAGCTGGACCAGGTCGACAACCGCGGGGTCGCCGTGGGCCAAGGGTTGCTTCGGGCAAGGGCGCCCTACGCCGGGCCGTGCGAAAACCACGCGTTTCCAGACGAGGATACCCTGGAGCGGCTGATCTCCGACCGCGAGGACTGCGATGCGGCGGTGGCACCGGCGATCCGTTCTGCCAACCCCGAGACGCTCAGAAGTCTCGTGATGTACCTTGTGGCCTATGGGCACGCGGCGGCACCCGCCGACCCCGCACCACGCTCGACGCTCCCGTATCACAATGCCATCTACCGTGCTGACCTGCTCCGGGCACTGGGTGGCCGGCTGCCTGAACTCATGCGTGACGAGGGTCTCCTCCACGTCGAGCTGTTGCGGCGTGGGTTGCGGCTCAGGGTCCGACCTGACGCGGTGACGTGGCATGTCAACGAGTCTCGGTGGTCCAGGGCGGTGACCGACCCATTCGTTCTCGGGGCCAAGTTCGGTACCTCGCGTGGGAGAACCTCGACGATGGTGCGACGGATCGCGTACGCGCTGGCGGTGCCTGCCATCATGGCGCTGCGTCTCAGGGGGTTGGTGCGAATGGCCCGACGATCGGAGGATACGAGCGCGCGGCTGGGCCGGCTCCTTCCCATGTTGATCCTGGCGGCGGGCGTCGCGGCCTTGGGCGAAGCCTGGGGGGGGCTCCGCATCCACGCTCCGGTTCCTCAGGACTTCGAGTGGCACGAGTTCCATGTTCGGGGCCGTCTGGCGGGGGTGCCGCCGACCTCTCCTTGGCTCCAGCGAATTGTGGCCCGGATGCCGGCGGACCTTCCGTGACCTCAGGACCGATCTCCTTGCCGGACGCCTCGGG
>CAYINH010000194.1:0-5581 GCA_964364615.1 uncultured Gemmatimonadaceae bacterium | reverse complement strand
CCTGCATCTTCAGGCGACGCCGGTCCAGATCGGGATGATCCTCGCCTCGTTCTCGGTCTCCCAGTTGCTGGTGGCCCCGCTCTGGGGGCGGGTTTCCGATCGGTATGGCCGGCGGCCGGCACTCATCATCGGTCTCACCGCCGCCGCCATTGCCTACGTCGTCTTCGCCTTCGCGGACAGCCTCTGGCTGTTGCTGATTTCCCGGCTGGTGCAGGGGGCCGGGGGGGGGACCACGGGGGTCGGGCAGGCCTACGTCGCCGACACCATCCGGCCGGCCGATCGAGCCCGGGCCCTGGGGTGGCTCTCCGCGGCCAGCTCCCTGGGGGTCATGCTCGGCCCGGTCATCGGCTCGTTCGCGGCGCGCTGGGGTCAGATGGCGCCGGGCCTGGTGGCTGCCTCGCTCTGCCTCGCGAACGCGGTCTATGCCTGGCGCAATCTTCCGGAGTCTCGGGATCCCAAGACCGCCGAGGCGCATCCGACCCGCCGGCCGGTCTGGCGGGCCGCCTGGGAAGTGGTCCAGCACCCCGAGCGCCCGGTCTCCCGTTTCATGCTGATTTACGGCGTCGGCATGCTGGCCTTCTCCTCGATGACCTCGATCCTGTCACTCTACCTTGAGAGGGAGTTCGGGGTCACGGAGCAGACCATCGGCTACTATTTCCTCTACCTGGGGGCTCTCAGTCTGGTGATACGGTCCCTCCTGCTCGGCCGGATCATCGAGCGCATCGGGGAGGCCGGGGCGATGCGGGTCGGGACCATTGCCCTGATGATGGGGCTGTTCCTGTTTCCCTCGACCCGGAACCCTTGGGTGCTGGCCGCGATCTTTCCCCTGGTCCCGATCGGGACCGCCCTGCTGTTTCCGGCCACCACGTCGTTGATGTCGCGGGTAACCGACCGGCGCGAGTTGGGGCTGACGATGGGGGTGGCACAGACCTTTGCCGGGATCGCACGGGTCGTGGCTCCGCTGATGGCGACCACCGCCTTTCAGCGATTCGGTTCAGGCAGCCCGTTTCTGGTGGCCGGTGGGATCGTGGCCCTGGTCAGTATTCTCGCATTTCAGGTGCAGGCACCGATGATCCCCCACCCGACACCGGTCCCGAACGGAGGGCGCCAGTGAGCACCCCCGCCGACCTGGTGCAGCGCTACCCGGCCTCCCCGGACCAGCTCCACTCGATGCCGTGGGAGGCGCTGCGGGACTGGTACCAGGCTCTCGCGGCCGTTCCGCTCACGGCGACCAACAGTGAGGAGTGGCTGGCGGCCTGGTCCCGGCTGGAGTCGCTGATCTCCGAGGCGGCCTCCGCGGCAATGATTGCCTACACCTGTGACACCACCGACCCGGCGAAGGAGAAGATCCATCTCCGGTTTGCCGCCGAGGTGCTGCCCAAGGCGGAGGAGCAGAGTGTCGGACTGGCCCGGAAGCTGGTCGAATCGGGGCTCGAGCCCCCGGGCATGGAAACGGTAATGGCCCGGTTCCGGACCGCGATCGAGCTCTTCCGGGAGGCGAACGTCCCTCTGTTCTCGGACCTCGAGGAGTTGGGATCGGGCTACCAGAAGATCACCGGCGCGATGACGGCGATGTGGGACGGCCGTCCGGTGCCGCTCCCTCAGCTGGCACCCTTCCTTCAGAGCACGGATCGGGCGGTGCGGGAGCGGGCCTATCGGGCGACCGTGGCCCCCTATGTCGCCTCCCGGGACGAGCTGGCCAGTCTGTTCAATCGGATGCGAGTCCAGCGCCAGCAGGTGGCCCGGAACGCCGGGTTCGGCAACTATCGGGATTACATCTTCCCGGCCAAGTTCCGGTTCGACTACACCCCCGACGATTGCCGCCGGTTTCACGACGCGGTGGAGGCAACGGTGGTCCCCGCCGTGGCCCGGAGCTTGGAGGAACGCCGGGCCCGGCTCGGGGTCGACCGGCTCCGGCCCTGGGACCTGGCGGTCAATCCGTATCGGCTGGACGCGGACCGACCGTTCGAGGGAGCCGGCCAGTTGATCGACGGGGCTGCCCGGATCTTCGCCGATCTGGATGCGGAGCTCGCCGGCGAGTTTCGCGTCATGATGGACGAGGGATTGCTCGATCTGGAGAGCCGTCACGGCAAGGCCCCCGGGGGATACTGCGATACCCTGCATGTCCAAGGACGACCCTTCATCTTCATGAACGCCTCCGGAGTGGTCGACGATATCATGACCCTGCTGCACGAGGCCGGGCACGCGTTCCACGCGTTCGCCTCCCATCGGCTCCCCCTCATCTGGCAACGGCACCCCGGCTCCGAGTCGGCCGAGCTGGCCTCGATGTCGATGGAGCTGCTGGCGGGCGGGCGGCTTGGTCGCCCGATCGGGTATCTCGGGGAGGTCGACGCCCGGCGGGCGCTGCTCGACCGGCTGGAGGACGTGCTGGCCACCCTCGGTCACATTGCCTCCATCGATGCTTTCCAGCACTGGGTCTATACCGACGACGCGGGAGCGGATCCGGAAGCCCGGGATGCGGCGTGGCTGGACATCCGTGGGCGCTTCGAACCGGCCGTGGATTGGGAGGGTCTCGAGGCCGAGCGGGTGGGGCGGTGGTATCGCCAGCTCCATGTCTTCCTCTACCCGTTCTACTACATCGAGTACGGGATCGCCCAGTTGGGGGCCCTGCAGGTCTGGCGGAATAGCCAGGCGGACCCGGCGGCGGCGGTGACGGCCTATCGCGATTTCCTCGCTCTGGGCGCGACCCGGCCGCTCCCCGAGCTGTATCGGACGGCGGGCGCCAAGCTGGTCTTTGACGCGGCAGGCATGGCCGAACTGGTCCAACTGGTTGAGGAACAGACGGCCCGGCTCCGGGACGGGCTGCCCCCCCGAGAGGTTGCGCCCAGCTAGGGGGAGGCGCGAGATTGGGCCACATCACGGGACACCCACGCGAGGTTCGGATGGCGAAGGAAGAGGGCATTGAGATGGAGGGGGTCGTGCAGGAGGTCCTTCCGGATCGGAACTACCGGATTCTGCTCGAGAACAACCACACCGTGCTGGCCTACGCGGCGGGCAAGATGAGCAAGTTCAAGATCCGGGTGTTGGAGGGGGATCGAGTCACCGTGGTGCTCTCACCGTATGATCTGACGCGGGGTCGGGTGGTCTATCGCCACAAGTAGGGCCGCCCGCTGAGGAAAGACAAAGGGGCCGCTCGACGAGCGGCCCCTTCAGGTTTCCAGGCCAGCTGGAGCTCAGGCCTTGGTAACGTTCTCGGCCGCCGGACCCTTGGCGCCCTGGACGATGTCGAATTCGACCCGGTCCCCTTCGGCGAGGGTCTTGAAACCCTCCATGCTGATCGACGAGTGATGGACGAAGCAGTCCTTCTCGCCGCCTTCGGGGCTGATGAACCCGAACCCCTTGGCATCATTGAACCACTTGACGGTTCCGACCATTCGAGCCATTCCGGCGCACTCCTTGTGACGGTATGCCCCCGGGCCACTGCGGTCGGAGGACTGGTAACCACGGACGGTCGTCAATATTGTATCCCGGACCCGTGGGCGTCAAGCGTTGCCGCGGTCCCTCGGGGTCCGGCCGCGCCGGAAGAACCGGGAGGCCGCCCGCCCCCAGGACTCCTCGTCGGCGTAGGGCAGGGGCTGGGCTTCGAACGCCAGGGCCTGCAGGAACTCCGCGGCAGAGGCATACCGATCCTCCGGGGCTGGACTGAGGGCGCGATCGAGCACGGCCGGCAGGACCGGCCCCAGGTCGCCCCGTTCGGCCCGGAGGTCCGGTCGCACGTTGGTCGTCTGTCGGGCCAGGATCTGTTCCACCGTCTTGCCGTCAAACGGCGGTCGGCCGAGCAGGGCGTAGGTCGCCACCACCGCGAGGCTGTACAGGTCCGAGCGCTGGTCCACCTGACCCCCTAGCAGCTGCTCCGGGGCCGCGAACTGCGGGGTCCCGCTGCGGCTGGTGGCCCCCCCGAAGTGCCCCTCACCGCGGAGCGCGATCGCCAGCCCGAAATCGGTGATCTGGAGGCTCCCGTCCGGTGCAATCAGGAGGTTCTCCGGTTTGATGTCGCGGTGCACCAGGCCGAGGCGATGGGCGTCGGCCAGGGCGGAGAGGCTCTCTCGCAGCAGCCGGAGGACGCGTTCCTGGCTGAAGGGGCCGTCTCGTTCGACCAGCTGGGCCAGGTTGGGACCCTCGACCAGCTCCATGGTGTACCAGACCAGTCCGTACCGTCCCCCGATGTCGTAGATGTCCACGACATGCGGGTGCTGCAGCCGGGCGGCCAGCTGGGCTTCGCGGCGGAACCGTTCCACGACCCCGGGTTCCAGCGTCATCCGCGGATCGAGCATCTTGAGGGCCACCACGCGCTCGAGGTTGAGATCCCGGACCCGGTAGACTCGGCCGAACCCACCCCGGCCCAGTTCCCCCAGCAGTTCGTAGTCGTCGCCCAGCGCCCGGCGAAGCTGTTTTTCCCACACCGCCGGCAAGTCCGCACTCGTGCCCGGTCGAGCCGGCCCGATCATGGTGGCCTGGCTGGCGACCTCGCCCGCCTCCGAGACGAAGTCCTGATACATCTCCCAGGCGGTGATGTACCGGACCACCGGATCCGGTTGCAGCGCGCGCAGGAGAATCCGGTCGAACACCTGGGGAACGCTCGGGCGGATGGTGGTCGGGGGGATCAGGTCCTCGACCGACAGCGGCGGTTCGCGCCCGGTCAGGGCGTAGTAGATCACCGCGGCGGCGGTGTAGACATCCGCGGCCGGCTCTCCGGCCGCTCCGTCACGCACCTCGGGGGCCATGAAGGCCGCGCCAGCCACGGATTCTTCCGGCGGGATCCAGGGCAGCACGTAGCTGGAGTACCGGAGATCGGTGAGGGTGCCGCGGCCGAGCGGCCCGACGATCAGTGAGGAAGGAAGCACCCGCCGGATCAGGATCCCCTGGGTGTGGGCATTCTCCATCGCCCCCAGCAGGGCCCGGGTCATGACATGGATGTGGGGAATGGGGCGCGGCTCGCGCGCCACCGCCTGATCCAGTCCCTCCCCCTCGAGCCAGTTGCCGATCCGCCAGACCAGCCCGCCACCTTCTCCCACATCGTACAGATGGCGGATGGCCGGATGATCCAGCTGGGCCAGCGCCTCGGCCTCGCGCAGGAACCAGTCCCGCAGGGCGGCCGGTTCGCTCTCGCTGACCCGGAAACTGACCTTCCGGTTGAGTCGGTGATCGGTGGCGAGATAGAGGGACCGGAAGGCGGACGCCGTCACCTGCCGTTCGATCCGGTACCGGGGATCGACCAGCCCCTGCAGCCGGTCGAGGAGCTGGGTCACGCTTCGGTCACGTCCCGGACCAGGTCCCGGCCGCCACCCTTGGCGGCATAGAGTGCGGCGTCGGCAGAGGACAGAATTTCCGCGACCGTGGTCCCGTCACGCGGGGCCTCGGCGAGGCCGATGCTCAGGGTTCCGTATCCGAACTCGGGGTGGGCCCGGCTGAACGATGCCAGCCCGGTACGGAGCCGCTCAGCGAACACCCGGGCCTCGACCACCGAGGTCATCGGCAGGATGACCAGGAACTCGTCGCCGCCGAGCCGCCCGGGGACGTCGAGCGCCCGGACATGTCGTTGCAGCAGTTCGCCGATGTG
>CAYINH010000193.1:0-5588 GCA_964364615.1 uncultured Gemmatimonadaceae bacterium | reverse complement strand
TCTACGTCATCCGCGGCAGCAGCCGCGTCAAGATCGGTTCGGTGTCGGGAAACGCCACGGCCCGGCTGGAGATCCCCCGGAGCTACGTCAATCCGGGTCTCCCGGTCCGATTCCTGGCCGACCCGATCGGATCGAGTCGCACCCCGTACAGCGCGGAGATTCCCGTCTTCCCCGGCGGCACGATCACCCTCCGGATTCCGCCGATCTAGCCGGCGCTCACTCGAGCACTCCGCTCGCCCGCAGAGCTCCGATCGACTCCCGGTACGGTCGGAGCCCGGCCCACAGCACCGCCACCGCGAATACCAGCCCGACCCCGGTCACCAGCGCCAGCGAATAGCGGAGCGCGGCATCGGCCTGGAAGACATAGTCGGTGACCAGCGCCACCGCCGTCGGACCAAATCCCAGGCCGACGATCGACACCACAAAGAGGTAGAGTGCCGAGGCCTGGGCTCGCATCCGCCCGGGTACCAGCTCCTGGACCGCGGCGGCCGCCACCCCGAAGGGTGCCGAAGCAAAGAAGCTGAGGGGGAAGATCCACACCGCGGCACCCAGGCCGGTCGGCATCAGCGGGGTGACCACGTCGCACACCAGCAGGCCGATAGCGGCATAGAGGCAGACCCGGATCTTGGCATCCTCCACTCCTCGGCTCTGGAGCCAGTCGGAGAAACGGCCGGCCAGCACCACCCCGGCAATCCCGAAGGTCAGGTTGGCGATACCGAGCAGGTAGCCCGCCTGGGAGACGGTCCAGCCGTGGGTCCGGACGAAGAAGGTGGGGAGCCAGGACCCCATCCCGTAGTTGGCAAGGGCAATCAGGGCGGCTCCGACATGATGGGTGCCAAAGGTGGTCCGGTGCGCCTTGATGTGGGCGACCACGTCGGCCACCGGAATCGCCTCGGCGCCGGGCGACTGGCGCGGGGGCTCCTTGACGGTCCACATCAGCGCCGCAATCAACAGCCCCGGGATCCCGACCACGAAGAACACCACCTGCCAGGGCCGCACCGCACCCACCACCGGCACCATCCAGTCCACCTCGCCCCCGACGGCACCCACCACCGCGCCGCCGATGATCTGCGCCAACCCCACGCCCAGGTAGATCCCCATCGAGAAGGTGCCGATCGCGGTGCCCAGCTTCTCCCGCGGGAAGTAGTCGGCGATCATCGAGTAGGCCGGCGGATGGAGCGCCGCCTCCCCCACCCCGACCCCGATCCGGGCCAGCAGCAGCTGGCTGTAGTTCCGCGCCACCCCGCACAGCGCGGTCATCACCGACCAGACCGCCACCCCGACCGCGATGATCCCCCGCCGGCTCTTCGAATCGGCCATTCGGGCAATCGGGAACCCGAGCAGGGTATAGAGGATGGCGAACGAGAGCCCCAGCAGCAGGCTCATCTGGGTATCGGTGATCGCCAGGTCGCGCCGGATCGGCCCCACCAGCAGGGTCAGGATCTGCCGGTCCACGAACGAGGAGATGTTGGCCAGGGTGAGGACCCCGACCACATACCAGGCGTACCGGGGGACCCGGACGGAGGGTGAAGGCATATTCAAGAGTCACCCCGGGGGCGGACTTGGCACAACCCAGGGCACCCGGTACAATCCGACCGCCACCCGAACTGGAGCGAATCAGCTTTGACGCTGCGACACCTCTGGCTGGGAACCGCGCTGCTGTCATTGGCTTGCGGGGACCGGACCGAGACGCCGGCCCCCCCGGCCCCGCCTGCGATCCAGGCCCCCGCCTCGGTCATGGCCGAGATCGTCGGCCGGAACGTCATGTGGGGGGACCTCTTCGCCCGGGGCGACGCCGAGGGGTTGGCGCAGCTGTATGCCGCCAACGCGGTGCTGATGACCCCGCAGGGCGACCTGGTGGGCACCGACGCGATCCGGGATCACTTCATTCTGCTGTTCGCGACCCGCACCGACACCATCCTCGGCACCAACACCGCCACCGAGGCCCTCGACGTGGCCGGCAACTCGGCCTACGAAACCGGTACCCTGGCTCGGACCGTGCGGCCGCTGGGCGACACCACCGCTCCCCCGCGGGAGACGCGACTCCGGTATTCGACCTGGTGGGAGCGGGCTCCGGACGGTCAATGGCTCATCCGCCGCAGCCTGCGGGCTCCCTGATCCATGACCCTCCGGCTGCCGCAGCCCTCGCCGTTCCGGACCCTGATCCGCGCCCAGTGGAAGCGCCGACGCGCCGAGACTCCGCTTACCCTGACCAACGAAGACCTCGACCGGCTCCGCGGGGTCAACGAACCGATCTCGCTCCGCGAGGTCACCGACATCTATCTGCCGCTGTCACGCCTGCTGAGCTTCCACGTCCGGGCGGTGCAGGAGCTCCACGACTCGACCGGCGGGTTCCTCAACAACAAGGCACCCAAGGTCCCCTTCATCCTCGGGATTGCCGGGAGCGTGGCGGTCGGCAAGAGCACCACGGCCCGGGTGCTTCAGGCATTGCTGGCCCGGTGGCCCGGACATCCCCGGGTGGACCTGGTCACCACCGACGGGTTCCTCTATTCGAACCGGGTCCTCAAGCGCCGCGGCCTGATGCAGCGGAAGGGATTCCCCGAGAGCTACGACCTGCGGAAGCTGATCCAGTTCCTGGCCGCGGTGAAGTCGGGACGGGCCGCGGTCGAGGCGCCGGTCTACTCCCACCTGACCTATGATGTGGTGAGGGGCCGGAAGCTGGTGATCCACCGGCCCGACATCCTGATCCTCGAGGGGCTCGGGGTGCTGCACACCGGAACCGCCCAGCCCGGGAACGGGCCCCAGGTGTTCGTCTCCGACTACTTCGACTTCTCGATCTATGTCGACGCCGAGGAATCCGATATCCGCCGGTGGTTCGTGGACCGGTTCCTGACCTTCCGGAGCACCGCCTTCCGCGATCCCAAGTCGTACTTCCACCGTTTTGCCGACCTGACCACGCCCGCCGCCAGGCGGATGGCCGCCCAGGTCTGGCGGGAAATCAACGGACCCAACCTTCGCCAGAACATTCTGCCGACCCGGACCCGGGCCAATCTCATCCTGGAGAAGGGCCCGGACCACAAGGTGCACCGGGTCCGGCTCCGTCGCCTCTGACCTTTCCCTTCACGCTGGAACCTCCGTCATGAAGCTCTCGATCCTGTTGCTGGGTTCGCTCGCCATCGCCGCCCCGCTGGCGGCCCAGCCCACCGCCCGCCGCACCCTGACGGTCGACGACCTGTTCGCGCTCAAGCGGGTGTCCGACCCGCAGGTCAGCCCCGACGGCCGGTGGGTGGCCTATGTCGTGGGGACCACGACCCTCAAGGACGAGAAGAGCGTCAGCCGGATCTGGATGATGCCCCTCGCCGGCGGCGATCCGATTGCGATGACCATGAAGGGTGGCTCGGCATCCTCCCCCCGGTGGAGCCCGGACGGCAGGTCGCTCGGGTTCCTGGCCGCTCGGCAGGAAGGGAAGACCCAGGTCTGGACCCTGAATCGCCAGGGGGGTGAGGCGGAGCAGCTCACCGAGGTCAAGCAGGGCGTCAGCGGGTTCGAGTGGAGCCCGGACGGTGGACGCCTCGCTCTGCTGATCAGCGACATGAACCCGGAGGAGCGGGGAGACACCAGCTGGATCGGGCGGGCGGCCAAGACCCCGGAGCCGTGGGTGATGGACCGGCTCCAGTTCAAGCGGGACAACATCGGCTACCTGAACGACCAGCGGACCCATCTATACGTCTTTGACGTCGCGGGCAAGAAGCTGCGGCAGCTGACCGAGGGGGCCTGGGATGACGGGAGCCCGGCGTGGAGTCCCGACGGGCGGTCGATCGCCTTCGCCAGCAACCGTGACTCGGTAGACGGGACGTATAACTCCGACATCTGGATCGTCAGCGCGGATGACACCACCAGGGGCTCGTCCACTCGGCGGCTGACCTCCAACAGTGGTCAGGACGGTTCGCCGGCCTGGAGCCCCGACGGGAAGTGGATCGGCTACACCACTCAGCCCTCCACCGAGCCGGTGGCCCTGATCTACGACCCGAGCATGCTGGCGATCATTTCGGCCGAGGGTGGCACGCCGCGACTGATCACCGGGAGCCTGGATCGCGACCTGAGCCGTCCCCGGTGGAGCCCTGACGGCCGGCGGATCCTGGCGATCCTGGAGGACAGCGGGGACCAGCATCTGGTGGCGATCGATGCAGAGAGCGGCGCCCTGACCCGGCTGATCGACGGGACCCGGACGGTAGCGGCCTGGTCTCTGGCCCCTGATGGAACGCCGGTTGCGATGATCAGCGAACCGCACCTGCCCGCAGAGCTCTTCGTGGCGCGGAACAGCGGACTGACCCAGCTGACCCACCTCAACCAGGCCCTGGTCGACTCGTTGCGGCTGGGTGAGGTCCGGGACATCCAGTTCAAGAGCAGGGACGGGACGGCCGTGGAGGCCTTCGTCTACACTCCACCCGACTACCTGGCCGGTCAGCGGTATCCCACCCTGCTCCGGATCCATGGCGGCCCGGTGTCGCAGTACGACCGGGGGTTCAACTTCGAGGCCCAGCTCTTTGCCGCCAACGGGTACGTGGTGGTGATGACCAATCCCCGCGGGTCGAGCGGCTACGGCAGCAAGTTCGCGCGGGCCATCATGGCCGACTGGGGCACCAGGGACTTCGAGGACGTGATGGCGGCGGTGGATGAGACCATCCGGCTGGGGTATGCCGACGCGGACCGGCTGGGGGTGGGTGGCTGGTCGTATGGCGGGATCCTCACAAACTATGTCATCACCAAGAGCACCCGGTTCAAGGGCGCGGTGACTGGGGCCAGTGAAGTCCTCTACACCGCCAACTACGGGCACGACCATTATCAGTATCTCTGGGAGATCGAGATGGGGTTGCCGTGGAAGAACCAGAAGGCCTGGGATCGGATCAGTCCGTTCTGGTCGGTCGAGAAGATCGTGACGCCGACCCTGATCATGGGTGGCGAGAAGGACTGGAACGTCCCGATCCTCAACTCGGAGCAGCTGTATCAGGCGCTCAAGCGGTTGGGTCGCACCACCCAGCTGGTGGTCTACCCGGGCCAGCATCATGGGATCCAGAAGCCGAGCTATCAGAAGGACCGGTTGCAGCGGTACCTGGAGTGGTATGACAGGTATGTGAAAGGGGGGAAGTGACCACGGTGCATTGCAGGCGTTCTCTTGCCGTGTCCCTGATTGCCGGGGTCGCTGCCATCGGGGGGTGCGGACTCTTCACCGCTGATGACGATTACTGCACCGCCGAGGCGGCGCCGGCCATCGTGCTGGAGATCGTCGATATCGCGACGAACGTCAGTCCCCTGGTCCCGTCCCGGATCACGGTGACGGATGGGCAGTTCGTGGAGCGGTACCCGCCGGCCGGCGGCACCGGGGTGGTCCAGCCGCAGTACTCGTTCGCCTTCGAGCGGGCCGGACGGTATTCGATATTGGTGGAGACCCCCGGGTTCCTGGACTGGACCGCTTCCAACATCGCGGTCTCTGGGGGTAAGTGTCACGTGGCAACCGCGAGGATCACGGCTCGGCTTCAGCGGTGACCCTCAACCTCCTGGACCCCGCTCGGCGGCTGGTCATTGCGCATCGCGGGGCGTCGGCCGAGGCGCCGGAGAACCACCCG
>CAYINH010000192.1:1613-5596 GCA_964364615.1 uncultured Gemmatimonadaceae bacterium | reverse complement strand
CGGGAGGTCGGCTCAAGGCGCTTGATGACCAGCCCGAGGGGGTATCCATTCCACGGCACCACCATCGACCAGGCCTCGACACAGCGGAACCGGTAGATCCGCTCCTCCTGGGCAATTCCCTTGAAGAGCGCCTCCAGATCGTAGCTGCCCGGTCGGGCCACCTCCCCTTCCACCTTGACCGTCCAGGGCCGGGTCCGGAGGGACCCGGCGTTGCGGGCCGGGTCGTCCTTGCCGGTGCCGAACTCGTAGAAGTTGTTGTAGCCGGTGACCTCCTCCCAGGAATTGGGGTCGCCCTGGGCGGCCAGGAGGGCCCGAGGGAAGGCCGCGGCGGCCACCCCGAGCCCCAGGCGCCGGATCCAGGTCCTCCGGTCCAGATAGAGGCTCTCGGGGGTGATCTCAGACGAAGTGATGTCGGCGGGGGATCGGATCAGCACGGGCGCTCGCGGGAGAGGGGTTCCTGAGGATAACGTCCGGCGGGGTCCAGTGGTTCACACCGCAGGGCCCTCTGGTTAGAATTCCCGCCCCCGGGGACAGGTGCTCGAGCGGTTGAAGAGGCACGCCTGGAAAGCGTGTATACGTGCAAGCGTATCGTGGGTTCGAATCCCACCCTGTCCGCTGGTGCCCGTTCTGCCGCTCGAAGGCAGGACGGGCATCCTCACTCGTGGGTTGAGCTGCGGACGCGCCGCGTCCTCGCTCCGCTCGCCCTCATCAAGTCGGCCGGCTATGCCGGTCCGCCGGCTTTCTTGGCCGCCTTGCGCTTGGTGCTGGCGCCCTTCTTGGCGGTCTTCAGCTTCTTGACTGCCGCCTTCGCTTTGGGTGCCTTCGCCTTGGCGACCTTCGGTGTTTTCGCCCTGGCGGCGCGGGCCTTGGGTGCGGCTCGCCGCTTCGTGGGACGACCCCCGCCCATCGCGCGTTTCGCCGCGAGGATTTCCACCGCCTGATCGAGGGTCACCGTGGCGGGATCGGAGTCCTTGGGCATCGAGGCGCTGACCTCACCGTGCTTCACGTACGGCCCGTATCGGCCGTCGTACAGCCCCACCGGTTCCTGGTCATCCGGGTGGGCGCCCAGCTGCTTGAGCGGAGTGGCCGCTCCCCGGCGACCGCGGGTGGCTTTCGGCTGGGAGAGCAGTTCGAGGGCGCGATCGAGCGAGATCGTCAGCACGTTGTCGTCGCCCTTGATGGAACGGTAGTCCTTCCCCTCCTTGCCCTGATCGTGGACCACGTAGGGGCCGAACCGTCCCAGGTCGGCCAGGATGCGGGCCCCGGAGACCGGGTGGCTCCCGAGCACTCGCGGGAGACTCAGCAGTCCGATCGCCAGCTCCGCCGTCACGTTGTCCGGGGTGGCTCCCTTGGGAAGCGACTTCCGCTTCGGCTTGGGATTCTCGTCGGTGGCCTCTCCCAGCTGGACATACGGTCCATACTGACCGACCAGCACGAAGATCGGCTGATTGGTCGCCGGATCACGCGCCAGTTCGGTCGGACCCTCCCGCTTCTGACGAAGCAGCACCTCGACCTGGGCATCGGTCAGATCCGCCGGCGGGACGTCGCGCGGCAGGGTGGCCCGCAGCGGCTCGCCCTCGTGGGGAACTTCCACGTAGGGGCCGTACCGCCCAATCCGGATCTTGGCGCTCAGCCCCTCGAGCAGCACGGTCCGGGCCTCCATCGCGTCGATCCCATCGGCCTTGTCCTCGACCTGTTGGCGCAGCCCGCCGGGCCCGAGATAGAACTGCTGGAGATAGGGCAGCCACTCGGCTGCTCCCTCGGAGATCTCGTCCAGGGTCTGTTCCATCTGGGCGGTGAACCCGATGTCCACCAGGTGGGGAAAGTGGGTCTCCAGCAGCCCGGTCACCGCGAACGCGGTGAAGGTCGGCACCAGGGCCTGTCCCTGCTTGTTGGCGTAGTTCCGTTCCTGGATGGTGCCGATGATGCTGGCGTAGGTGCTGGGTCGGCCGACCCCGTCGTTCTCCAGTTCCTTGACCAGGGTGGCCTCGGTAAACCGGGCCGGCGGCTGGGTCACGTGACCGATCGCCTCGAGGGCGGTGCAGACCGGGTGATCCCCGACGTCGAGCGGTGGGAGCGGGACCTCCTGGTCCTCCAGCGCCGCGTCGGGATCATCGGTCCCCTCGACGTAGGCCCGGAGAAAGCCGGCGAAATCGATCCGCTTGCCGGAGGCCCGGAAGACCGCCTCATCCACTTCCAGGGTGATGCCGATCCCGGTCTGCCGGGCATCGGCCATCTGGCAGGCGACGGTCCGCATCCAGATCAGCTCGTACAGCGCCCGTTCGATCCCCCGCAGCCCGGTCTGGTCCGGGGTCCGGAAGCTGGATCCTGCCGGCCGGATCGCCTCGTGCGCCTCCTGGGCCGCCGCGTTCTTGGTGAGGTAGATCCGGGGCTTTGCCGGAAGGTATTCCTTGCCGTAGCGGGTCGTCACGCAGTCCCGCGCGGCCTGGATCGCCTGGTTCGAGAGGTGGACCGAATCGGTCCTCATATAGGTGATGAAACCGCGCTCGTAGAGCCCCTGCGCGGTCCGCATCGTCTCCCGGGCACTGAGCCGGAGCTTCCGGTTGGATTCCTGCTGGAGGGTGGAGGTGGTGAACGGAGGCCAGGGCCGGCGAACGAAGGGCTTTTCCTCGCGACTGGTGACGGCCCACCGTCGGCCGTGGAGTCGCTCCTCGAGCGCCCGCGCTTCGGCCTCGCCCAGCAGGAGGACGTCCTTCCCATCGGCGATCCGGCCCGTGTCCTCATCAAAGTCCTTCCCGGTCGCCAGCCGGCGACCGGCGAGGGACACCAGCTGCGCTTCAAACGACTGGCGCTGGTGCTCCAGCGTGGCCTTCAGGTCCCAGTAACTGCCCGCGTGGAACGCCCGGCGCTCCCGTTCCCGCACCACCAGCAGCCGGACCGCCGCGGACTGGACCCGACCGGCACTCAATCCCCACGCCACCTTCTTCCAGAGCAGCGGCGACAGGGTATAGCCCACCAGCCGGTCGAGTATCCGTCGGGTCTCCTGGGCCCGGACCAGCCGTTCGTCCACGGCCCGGGCATTCTCCAGCGCTTCCAGGATCGCTTCCCTGGTAATTTCATGAAACACCATCCGGCGGACCGGCACCCGGGGTTGCAGGACTTCGGTGAGATGCCAGGAGATGCTCTCCCCCTCCCGGTCTTCGTCCGTGGCCAGGATCAGTTCATCGGCGTCGGCCAGAGCCTCCTTCAGTTCGCGGACCACCTTCTTCTTGTCGGAGGAGATGACGTAGAGCGGTTCGAAGTCCTGATCGACGTTGACCCCGAGCCGGGCCCACTCTTCCTTCTTGTACTTGGCCGGGATGTCAGCGGCACTGTCCGGCAGATCCCGGATGTGGCCCATCGATGCGGTGACGTGGTAGCCCCGCGGCAGGAAGTCCCGGATCGTCCGGGCCTTGGTGGGAGATTCGACGATGACCAGCTTCCCCATGCGACTCCTTTGCCAGAAAACGGAACGAAGGGCCCCGGATCAGCCAGGGACCTTCGCGGGCCGGTGAATGTAGTACCACGTCACCCCGGGGGCTGTCAAATCCCCGGCACCGCGCTGCACTCGACCCTGCAGCCTCGCTGAGTATCTTTCTGTCTGTCCCTCCCCCCTCCTGGAGGCCCCATGGGCACCCTCATTCTCGGCACCATTCTCCTCCTGATCGGCCTGATGGTCCGGAAGACCTCGATCTCGGTCGGCGGCAAGCTGGCCGGCGGTCTGGTCGGCGTGGCAAGCCTCGGCCTGATGGTGGCCGGTGGAGCCACCCTCCTCAGTTCCACCGTCATCGTCATCTCGGCCGGTCAGGTCGGGGTCCAGCATGCCTTTGGCCGAGTCGCCGATCGACCGTTGCTGCCTGGGATCCGGGTCATTCCTCCGTGGGCCGAAGTCGAGCGCTACTCGACTCGCGAGGAACAGTTCCCTGCCGCCCGCGAGCAAGTGGAACAGATGGCGGCGCTGTCGAACGAGCAGATGGGCATGA
>CAYINH010000192.1:0-1603 GCA_964364615.1 uncultured Gemmatimonadaceae bacterium | reverse complement strand
TGGACTGGGCGAAAGGCCTCTGGGAGACCTCCTGATGCGTCCCCTGCTTGGCAGCACCCTCGCGGAACTCGAGGCGTCTTTCACCGGGGATGGCATCCCCCGCTGGCGGGCCGCCCAGGTCATGCGCTGGGTCTACCGCCGGGGCGCGACCTCCTTCCCGGAGATGTCGGACCTCCCGGCTTCCCTGCACGCCGGGCTTGCCGGGACCTGGCAGATCGATCCGCTGACGGCGCCCA
Organism: uncultured Gemmatimonadaceae bacterium; assembly: GCA_964364615.1. Classification (GTDB taxonomy): domain Bacteria; phylum Gemmatimonadota; class Gemmatimonadetes; order Gemmatimonadales; family GWC2-71-9; genus SZUA-320. The sequence goes on along the minus strand of CAYINH010000192.1, from coordinate 1,367 downwards.
GGATCTTTTCGGAGCTGGGCAACCAGGAGCAGATCGAGAATGTCGTCAAGAATGCCATCCGGAACGGGGTCCGGGACGGGATGGTGAAGTTCTCCATCAACGATATCAGTCAACGAAACCGGATCGCTGAGGTGAGGCAGGCCGAGGTGGATTCCGCACTGGTCACCGCGCCACGCACTGGCGGAGCCCCCTTCCGGGCTGCCACGGTGACCGCCTTCTTTCTCCGCGACCTGCAGCCGCCCGCTCAAGTGGTCCAGGCGATCAACAACAAGATTGCCCAGGAGCAGCAGATTCAGACGGAGCGCCATCGGGTCGAGGTGGCCAGGCTGCAGGCGGAACAGCAGCGGCTGCTGAACGTGACCCTGACACCGGAAGCGTTGACCAAGCAGTACCTGGAGGTGCTCCACGAGATGCGGAACTCAACCAATACCGTCATCCTGGTGCCGACCGAAGGCGGGGTACCACTGCTGGACCTGGCTCGGCTCCGAGGCAACCTGCAGGCCGGCCGGCCGTAGCGCCGGCCTGGCGGTCATCGTGCCGCCGGCGAAACCCAGGGTGCAAAGCGGCCGGTGCTCGATGCAAGCCCCGGCCGTTTGCCGCAGTGCTGCGGGATGCTAGCGCCGATGGCGGAACCTGAGCCCGAGCGCCCCACCCAGCACCAGCCCAACCGCGACGAACATCAGACCCGAAGGTGGCCCCGGGGGAGGGGCATTGATGCCGCACAGCCCGGTGATGATGCAGTCACCGGGCGTGAGACCCTGGGCCAACCACAGCAGCGTCGTCCAGGTCACGGGACGGTCGTCAGCGCCAGAAGTGCTACCAGTATGTGCCGTCCCCGGAGCGTCATGTTCAGCTGGCCCTCGTCGTGCGAGAGATCGTGGGCGGGAAGGTAGCTCTACCCACCGCCGTTGGGGCGGGTTGCACCCCGTGAGGTTCAGCGGACAGGGTGGGATTCGAACCCACGATACCGTTGCCGGTACACCGGTTTTCGAGACCGGCTCCTTCAGCCACTCGGACACCTGTCCTCACCGCTGCGACGGGGAGGTAACCTAGCTGGCCCGTGCGTGTTAGCCAAATCCCCGCCGGGACTCGCACGGCCGGCGGATCGGGCTCGGGGCATTAGATTTCCGACACGATGCGCACCAGCTGCCGGCCACCATGCCGGTCCTGAAGACCGGGTACTACGCCTGCGAGGAGTGTGGGGACTACTTCGCCCTGGACGGGGGCGGAGTCTGCCGGGGGTGCCAGCGGATTCTCTGCCACCAGCACCTCCACGCCCCGGGCCTCTGGTGGCGGAGGCTGCTGGCCAAGCCGCGCTGTGCCCGATGCCGGAAGGGGACTGCCCCTCGGGCACAGCCTCCGGGCCC
>CAYINH010000191.1:0-5599 GCA_964364615.1 uncultured Gemmatimonadaceae bacterium | reverse complement strand
GCGCGCGCGGCGGGCCGGCCGCCCAGCGTTACCAAGAGCTTCATGCCGCCTCCAGGCAGACGACAGTCTCGACATGGGCGGTCTGCGGGAAGACGTCCCACGACTGCACCGACCGGACCCGGTAGCCATCACCGAACGCCAGAATATCGCGAGCGAGGGTCGCGGGATCGCAGGAGACATAGACCACCCTGGCCGGGCCCGCCGAGCAGATGGCCCCCACCACCTCGGCGCCCATCCCGGTCCGGGGCGGGTTGGCGTACACCAGGGTCGGCCGGGGGAGCCGGCGGATCAGCTGCTCGACCCGGCCGACATGCCGGGTGATTCCGGGGCACGGGTGGGCCTGCTCCGCAGCCGCGACCGCCGCCGCATCGAGTTCCACACTCTCGACCCGGGCTCCGGCCTCGGCCAGCATCAGGCTGGCCTGACCAGCCCCCGCATAGAGATCCCAGACCGTTGCGCCGGAGGCCGAGCCCAGCTCAGCGACGGCGTGTTCCCGGATCGCGTCACCCAGGGCGGGCTGGACCTGCGAAAAACCCGGCGCGGCGTCGGAGGTAGTGTCGAGCGGCACAACCTGACCCCGGTCCCGCTGCCACCAGAGGGTCGGGCGCATGCCGGTCCCCGTGAGCCCGGTGCGCAGCGGCTCCAGGTCCGCGCTGGCCGGCTGTTCCGGGCAATGGAGGATGAGCGAGGCCGCCTCGCCCTCTCCCGCGCGCACGGTGATCCGCTCCGTGTCCGGTGGGAGCTGGACCCCGCGGACGCCGGCCCAGAGGGTATTGGCTTCGGCAGAAGCAATCGCACAGGTGACAAGCTGGAAGATCCGACCGGGTTCGCCAAGCCGATGGAATCCGACCGTTCCGGCCGTGTCACGAGTGACGGTGAACCGGGTCCGATAGCCCCACTCCCTTCCCGGCGGCAGTGGAGGAAGGGTGACGTTCAGCTTCCCGATCCGCCGGAGGGTCTCTTCGACCATCTCGCGCTTGGCCGCCCGCTGGGCCGGCGCGGAGAGGTGCTGGAGCTGGCAACCGCCACACCGGTCGGCGGTGTAATGCCGGCAGGCCGGCTCCACCCGGTCGGGGCCCGACTCCAGGAGGGTGCCAAGCTGTGCTCGCGCGTACCGGGCATGCAGCTGGACATCGACTGGCTGGACCAGATCGCCGGGGGCGGCCCGGGGGATGAACACCGCCCGACCATCCTCGAGCCGACCGACGCCTTCACCGCTGGCCGAAATCCCGGTGATCCGCACGGCGTTCATCAGCGACGGTCCTCTTCCCGACCGACCCGGAGCCAGGCACTGGGGGCACCGTCCTGATCCGAGACGACGGAGCGCAGGTTGTGGCGCCGCTCGTTCTCGAGCAGGGCTGCCGCGATGATCAGGGGGAGTTGCCGCTCGGGATCGAGTGGCGCAGTGGCCAGATCGGGACGGCGATCGAGGAACTGGATGTCCACGTCCCCCTTGCCGAAGGCCTCATCGGCCAGGAGACGGGCGTGGAAGCTCTGGTTGGTGGCGATGCCGGCCACGATCAGCTCATCCAGCGCCCGACGCATCCGCTTGATGGCCGACGCACGGTCGGGACCGTGGACGATGAGCTTGGCGATCATCGAGTCGTAGAACAGGGTGACCTCGTCGCCCGCTTCGAAGCCACTGTCCCAACGGACTCCAGGTCCACTCGGCGCCCGGAGATACTCGATCCGTCCGGTGCTGGGCAGGAACCCGTTCCGGGGATCCTCACTGGTAATCCGGCACTCGATGGCCCACCCCCTCGGGCTCAGGGGACCGGGCTTGACGGTCATCGGGAGGCCACGAGCGATCCGTAGCTGCTCCCGTACCAGGTCGACGCCATAGACCAGTTCGGTCACCGGATGCTCGACCTGGATCCGGGTGTTCATCTCCAGGAAGTGGAAGCTCCCGTCGGCCGCGTGCAGGAACTCGCAGGTGCCGGCGCCCCGGTAGTCGACCGCCTTGGCCGCGGCGACCGCCGCCTGCCCCATCCGGTCGCGGAGCGCCGGATCCACCGCCACCGAGGGCGCCTCTTCCACCAGCTTCTGGTGACGCCGCTGGATCGAGCACTCCCGCTCGCCGAGGTGGATGACCCGCTCGTGGTCGGCCAGGATCTGGATCTCCACATGGCGGGGCTGAACAATGAACTTCTCGAGGTAGACCCGGGCGTCACCGAAGGCCTTGTCGGCCTCCGACCCGGCACTGACAAGTGCGGCCGCCAGCTCCGCGGGCTGGTGGACCACCCGCATGCCGCGCCCGCCCCCACCGGCTGCGGCCTTGACCAGCACCGGGTAGCCGATCTCCGCGGCTGCGGTGATCGCCGCCTTGAGATCGGCAATCGGGGCCATCCCCCCTGGAACCACCGGCACCCCGGCGGCCTGCATCCGGCGCCGGGCTTCGGTCTTGTCGCCCATGGCCCGGATGGCCGATGAGGGCGGCCCCACGAACGCCAGGCCCGCCTGCTCCACCGCCTCGGCGAAGGCAGGCCGCTCGGCGAGGAAGCCGTAACCCGGGTGGATGGCCTCAGCGCCGGTCGCGATGGCCGCGGCCAGGATCCGATCGATCCGGAGATAGCTCTCGGAGGCGGGGCCGGGCCCGAGCCGGACGGCGTGATCGGCGGCCCGGACGTAGGGGCTGGTGCGGTCGGCGTCGGAGTAGACCGCGATCGCCTCCAGCCCCTCCTCATGGCAGGCCCGGATGATCCGCAGGGCAATCTCGCCCCGGTTGGCGATGAGAACCCGCTTCACAGGGGGATGTTGCCGTGTTTCTTGGACGGATTCCGGTCCCGCTTGGTGCGGAGCATGCGCAACCCGTCAATCAGCCTGGGCCGGGTGTCGCGCGGATCGATGACATCATCGACGAATCCCCGGGCGGCCGCCAGATAGGGATTGGCGAAGGTGGCCGTATACTCGTCGATCAGCTGGCGGGTTTCGGCCTCGGGATCCGGCGCCTTGGCGATCCGGTCCCGATGGAGAATCTCGACGGCGCCCTTGGGACCCATGACCGCGATCTCCGCCGTCGGCCAGGCCAGGTTGAGATCCCCCCGGATGTGCTTTGAGCTCATCACGTCGTACGCCCCGCCGTAGGCCTTGCGGGTGATGACGGTGAGTTTGGGGACCGTGGCCTCACAATAGGCGTAGAGCAACTTGGCCCCGTGGCGGATGATGCCACCGTGCTCCTGGGCCACGCCGGGGAGGAACCCGGGCACGTCCACGAAGGAGATCAGCGGGATGTTGAAGGCGTCGCAGAACCGGATGAACCGGGCCGCCTTGGTCGAGGCGGTGATGTCGAGTACCCCGGCCAGGACGGCGGGCTGGTTCGCGATGATCCCGACCGACTGGCCACCCAGCCGGGCGAACCCGACCAGGATGTTTCCGGCGTAGGCCCCGTGAATTTCCTGCCACTGGCCGTCGTCGACCACCAGGCGAATGACCTCATGCATGTCGTACGGCTGCGAGGCCGTGGCGGGGATCAGATCGAGCAGCCGCTCCTCGCGCCGGTCTACCGGATCGCCCGCGGCCCGGACCGGGGTGTCCTCCAGGTTGTTTGCGGGGAGATACCCCATGAGGTCGCGGACCGCGGCCAGACATTCGGGTTCGGAGTCGTACACCGTGTGGGCGATCCCGGAGATCTCGCCATGGACGTCCGCCCCGCCGAGCTGTTCGAAGGTGACTTCCTCGTGGGTGACCGTCTTCACCACGTTGGGGCCGGTGACGAACATGTAGCTCACCCCGCGAACCATGAAGACGAAGTCGGTAATCGCCGGGCTGTAGACCGCTCCCCCGGCGCAGGGACCGAGGATGACCGAAATCTGCGGCACCACGCCGGAGGCCAGGGTGTTGCGGAGGAAGATGTCGGCGTAACCGCCGAGTGAGGCGGCCCCCTCCTGAATCCGGGCCCCGCCGGAATCATTGAGACCGATGACGGGCGCGCCGTTCCTGACGGCGAGATCCATCACCTTGCAGATCTTCGCCGCGTGGGTCTCGCTGAGCGAGCCACCAAAGACCGTGAAATCCTGGGAATAGACGTAGACCAGCCGGCCATTGATCCGACCGTACCCGGTGACGACGCCGTCTCCCAGGTATCGCTGGTCGGCCAGCCCGAAATCGGTGGCCCGGTGGGTGACGAACCGGTCGAGTTCAACGAAACTGTCTTCGTCCAGCAGCAGATCGAGCCGTTCCCGGGCGGTGAGCTTCCCCTTCTTGTGCTGCTGGGCGATCCGGGCCGCCCCGCCGCCCTGCTCGGACTCGGCCTGGCGGCGGTGAAGATCGTCGAGACGATCGCGGGGGCCTGTCATGGTGCCAGCGGGAGAATCCGGACCTCGTTCGCATTGAAGAGCGGGACGAGAACCCGATGCCGGGCGGCGTCATAGCCGATGTCGGCGGGCGCCTCGACCTGACTCACCACCGGCGTGAAGGGCCCCCCTATCGGCCCATAGTAGACGGCCTGTCCTTCCCAACTCGAGATCAGCACGCCACCGTCGACCGTGAACTCCACCCCGTCGAGCGAGCCGGCCGGAAGCGAGACGATGTCCTCCCGGGTGCCGTCGGCCACCCGGGCCAGTTCGTTCCCCCCGAAGCCGACCATCCAGAGGTTGTCACCTTGGACCACCACGCCATTGGGGGCCCGCAGCGCGTCCCCCCGAACCAGGGCGGTGACGGCGCCACCCCGAAGCCGGTAGACCGCCGCGCTGCCCGAGGGGACGAAGCCCTCCTCCCCCGCCTGGAGCCCCGAGTCGGTGAAGTAGACCGACCCGTCGGGCCCGGCTGCCACATCGTTGAGGAAGGTGGCACCCTCGACGGCCACCTCGCCCAACAGCTGACCGCTCACCCGGTGGAACATCCGGATCCGGGTGATGTCGCTGAGGTACAGCGTGTCCCCGACCAGGGCCATGCCCTTGGGGGCATCGAGGGACACGCCCGCGACCCCGCCTTCAATCCACTTGAGCGCCAGCACCTCCCCCGTCGGGGAGACCCGGCTGATGAACCCGTTGTTGTCGGCCTCCAGCGGCGCCCCGTTGATGTTGGACACCAGGTAGACATCGGCCACCGGATCGTGGAGCACCGATTCCGGGGTGGCGAAGCCGACCTGCGCCACGGTGATCGGCCGGTCGATCGGTTCAGCCTCGGGAGCCGGAGCACAGGCGGCGAGGCCCAGTCCCAGCGTGATCCAACAACGGTTCCCAGCCATGGCAAGACTCCATTCTGCGGCAAAGGGGCGAGAACCGGTCTCGCCCCTTCGCCTGGTGCAGTCGTGAACTCCCGTCCTACTCGGCGACGGGTGCGCTGAGTGTCGGGTCCTCCTCGTCGATGTCGTCATCCTCGATCACCGGCTTCACCGGCGGGATGATGGGCTCGTCCGGATACCCGGTGACTCCGACCACGATCCGGTGATGGATGGGATCGACTTCGAGCACGGTGGTATCGACCACCTGACCCTCCTGGACCATTTCGCCCGGGCTGGTGATGTCTTCCTTGCCGAGCTGCGACATCGGGACGAAGCCCTCGAGGTTGTGGCCCAGGTCGACCACCACGCCCTTGTCGAGGATCCGCACCACCCGGCCGCGGAGCTCGGTCCCGACCGGGAAGGTCTCCCCGATCT
>CAYINH010000190.1:0-5607 GCA_964364615.1 uncultured Gemmatimonadaceae bacterium | reverse complement strand
CTACTTCAGCGCCCGCACCGAGACCCGCACCTACGGCTCGGACCTGGGAGCGATCACCGGCGAGGGCAAGAACACCGTGCTCCCGCGGGTCGCCTTCAGCGTCGAGATGCGTCGGCCGATCGCGCCCTACCTGCTGAAGTTCATCCTCCCCCTGGGCTTGATCCTGATGATGGCGCTGCTGGCGCTGCTCTTGCCCCCGGCGGAGCTCGAGGTGCGCTCGGCGATGGGGGTGACATCGCTCTTGTACTGCATCGCCTTCCATTACACCCAGGCCGACACGCTCCCCAACGTCAGCTACCTGGTCGCCGCCGACCTGCTCTTCCTCGGCGCCTACACCTTCGTGGCGGCGACGCTGCTGATCTCGGTGCTCGCCTTCCGCCTGCGCGAGGGGAAGCCGGCGCTGGCCCGCCGGGTGCTGTTCGAGGTCATGGGCCTCACGCTCGACCAGGTCGTGCCCCAGCTGGGCACTTCCGTCGGCGAGGCCCTGCTGGCGGTCCATCGCTCCTACCAGGCCGCGCTGCAGCCGGTACTGCCTGTGGTGCATGGATTGGCACACATCACCGGGGGCGGCATTCCCGGCAACCTGGTGCGGGTGCTTCCTCCGGGGGCCCGGGCCCAGGTGCGGACCGGTGCCTGGCCCGAGCCGGCGCTCTTCGGGTTGATCCGCGATGGCGGCAAGGTCTCCGACGAGGAGATGCTCGACGTCTTCAACCTAGGGATCGGGATGATCGCGCTGCTGCCGGCCGAGCAGGTCAAGGTCGCCAGGCAGGCGGCGGCGCTGGCGGCGGTGGACACCTGGGTCATTGGAGAGGTCGTCCCGGGCGCCACCGGCGTGGAGTGCCACTGATGGTGACCGGGGAGCGGGAGGCGATGCGGCGGGCCGTCGCGTTGGCCTGGCACGGGTGGGGCCGGGTCCACCCCAACCCGCTGGTGGGGGCGGTCGTGTTGCGGGAGGGGCGGGAGGTTGGGGCTGGCTGGCACGCCGAGTTTGGCGGTCCCCACGCCGAGGCCGTCGCGTTGGGCGCTGCCGGTGCTTCCACCCGAGGAGCGACCCTGGTGGTGAGTCTGGAGCCGTGCCGGCACCAGGGCAAGCAGCCCCCATGCACCGACGCCATTCTCGCGGCCGGAGTCACTCGGGTGGTCATCGGCCAACCGGATCCCCACCCCGACGCTGGTGGGGGAGGTGCACTCCTTGAGTCGCACGGTGTCGAGGTCACCACAGTCGACTCTCCCGAGGCGCGCTACCAGAACGCCCCGTTCCTTCACTCGGTGTCGAACCAGGTCCGTCCCTTCGTAGCCCTCAAGCTCGCCACCTCCATCGATAGCCGGCTGGCCGATGCGCAGGGACAGTCGCGCTGGGTCTCTGGCCCGGAAGCCCGCGAGTTCGTCCATTGGCTGCGCACCGGGTTCGACGCCATCGGGGTCGGGGGAGAGACCGCGCGGGCCGACCACCCCAGTCTTACCGTCCGAGGGTCAATCACCCCGCGGATTCCACCCCGCCGGATCGTGTTCAGCCGTTCCAGCCGGATCGAGGGGGCGGACGACCTGCTCCGCGCGACGCCGGATGTACCGGTGTTGCTGGTCCTGACCGGGGGCGCCGGGGAGCTGGTCCTCGACCCACCGCCCGGTATCACAGTGCTTCCCGCCGTCGACCTGGCCGATGGTCTCAAGGGTCTCCGGGCACAAGGGGTCCGCTCCCTGCTGGTGGAGGGCGGTGGACGGCTGGCGACTGCGCTGCTGACCGCCGGGTTGGTGAACCGGTTCTATTGGGTCCAGGCACCGCTCTGGCTGGGAGCCGAGGGTCGGCCCGCGTTTCCCGGCATGCCCGGGGGGCCACTGGCTGAGGCCCGTCGCTGGCAAGTGGTGGAACGACGCGCCCTCGGCGAGGACACCCTTCTGGTACTGGATCGGGAACCATGTTCACCGGCCTGATCACTTCGATCGGCGAAGTGCGCCGGATCTACCGGGGGCGCGACGGGCTGAGCCTGAGCATCAAGGCCCCGTTCCGGGGGCTGATGCTCGGTGAGAGCATTGCGGTCGATGGGGTCTGCCTCACCGTCCGGTCGAAGGGGCGAGGCTGGTTCGGGGTCCATGTGGTGGACACCACGCTCGACCGGACCCGGTTTCGGGACTACCGGGCCGGACAGCCGGTCAATCTCGAGCGGGCCCTGAGGGCAGGAGACCCGCTCGGTGGGCATCTGGTGCAGGGCCACGCGGATGGCGTTGGGAAGGTCCGGTCGATGACCCTGCGACTCGATGCCCAGTTGGTGGACCTGGATGTTCCCCGAGCGGTCTTCGAGGTCTCTGTCCCGATGGGGTCGGTCACGGTCGACGGGGTGAGTCTGACCGTGCTGGCCGTGGGCCCGGGACCCCGACTCAGGGTCTCGCTGATTCCGTTTACATTGCAGCACACGACGCTGAACCGGCTGGCGGTCGGCGCTGAGGTGCATCTCGAAGCGGATCTGATCGGGAAGTACGTTCAACGATTCGTCCGCGCGAGGACCCGGCTCCGGCGGGTTCCCCGACCGCGGTCCTAAGGGGTTGACCACCATGTTTGGAACCATCGAGCAGGCGATCGAAGACCTGGGCAACGGGAAGATCGTCATCATCGCGGACGATGAGAACCGGGAGAACGAAGGCGACTTCGTTTGCGCGGCTCAGCTGATCACCCCGGAACTGATCAACTTCATGAGCCTGCACGGTCGCGGACTGATCTGCCTGACGCTCACCCCCGAGCGGTGCGATCAACTCGGTCTGCCTCAGATGTCCGATCGGAACAGCGAGGAGCTGGGGACCGCCTTTACCATCAGCATCGACGCCGAGCGAAAGTACGGGGTCTCGACCGGCATTTCGGCCGGCGATCGGGCCCGGACCGTCCAAGTGGCCATCCATCTGGATTCGGTGCCGGCCGATCTGCGCCGACCGGGCCACGTCTTCCCGCTCCGAGCCCGGCCCGGCGGGGTGCTGCAGCGGGTCGGTCAGACCGAGGCCAGCGTGGACCTGGCCAGGCTGGCGGGGCTGCTCCCGGCCGGGGTGATCTGCGAAATCCTCAATCCTGATGGCAGCATGGCCCGGCGCCCGGAGTTGCAGGAAATCGCGGAGCGGTTCGGGCTGACCTTCGTCACGGTGGCCCAACTGGTCGCCCATCGTCTCCGGAATGAACAACTGGTCCACCGGGTGGCGGAGGCGCGCCTCCCGACCCACCAGGGGGAGTTCCGGATCATCGGCTATCGCAACGACGTGGATGACGCCGAACACGTGGCCCTGATCTACGGCGAGGTGGAGGGGGCCTCCGACGTCCTGGTTCGGGTGCATTCGAAGTGTCTGACCGGTGATGTTTTCGGATCAGTCCGCTGTGACTGTGGAGTGCAACTCCACGCGGCGATGGAGCGCGTGGCCGAGGCTGGCCGAGGGGTCGTTGTCTATCTCGACCAGGAGGGACGCGGGATCGGGCTGCTCAACAAGCTGCGGGCCTATGTCATTCAGGACGCCGGGGCCGATACCGTGGTCGCCAACCAGAAGCTCGGTTTCGCCCCCGATCTCCGGGAGTACGGAATCGGCGCCCAGATCCTGAGGGATCTCGGGCTGTCCACCATCAAGCTGATGACCAACAACCCGCGCAAGGTGGTGGGACTCGATGCGTACGGTCTCACCATCGTGGAACGGGTGCCGCTGCAGGCCCGGGCGACCAGCGACAACCGCGAGTACCTCGATGCCAAGCGTGCCAAGCTCGGCCACCTGATTCCCTGAGGCCTGATGACTGATTATCTGGGCCGGTCCGGGCCGATCGGGCGGGTGGGGATCGTGGTGAGCCGGTATCACGAGCGGGTCACCCACCGTCTGCTGGACGGCGCGCGGCAATGCTGCGCCGAGGCCGGTCTCCCGCAGGAGATGATCGATGTCTGTTGGGTCCCCGGGGCCTTCGAGCTCGGAGTCACCGCGGAGGCTTGCGCCCGGACCGGGCGGTACGCCTGCCTGATCGCCCTGGGCGCCGTGGTCCGGGGCGAGACCCCGCATTTTGATCTGGTGGCAGGGGAGACCAGCCGGATGCTGGCCGATGTCAGTCGGTCGCACGCCCTTCCCATCGGGTTCGGGCTGCTGACAACCGATACCCTGGCCCAGGCCGAGGCGCGGGCCGGCGGGGCGGCGGGCAACAAGGGCTACGAGGCCGCCGAGGCGGCCCTCATCACCGCGGACTTGGTCAGACAGCTACGAGAGAATCGTGCTTCGAGCTGAGACCAAGCGACGGGCCCGCGCCCTCCAGCTGCTGTACGCCTGGGAGACGCGCGGGCGTCCCCCCCTCTCCGACCTGGTCCTGGGGTTGGCTCGGCTCACCGGCCCCGAACCCACGCTCCTGGATCAGGCGGAAGCGCTGAGCGCCCGGGTGATCGGGGCCGAGCAAGCTCTCGACGAGCTGATTCAGGAGGCGGCCGAACACTGGCGGCTGGACCGGATCGGTCTCATGGAGCGGATGATCCTCCGGCTTGGATGTGCCGAACTGCAGGACACCTCGGTGCCGCCCAGGACCGCGATCGATGAGTCACTCTGGCTGACCCACCGGTTCGTGGGACCGGCGGCGGTCCCCTTCGTCAACGGCGTCCTCGACCGGGTCGGGCAACGGCTGGGCCGCCTGTGAACATCCTGCTCGTCAATTGGCAGGATGTCGAGAATCCCCAGGCCGGGGGAGCCGAGATTCACCTGTTCGAGATCTTCGGACGGCTGGCGGCCCGGGGACACCGGGTGCGGTTGGTCTGCTCCGGCTGGCGTGGCTGTAAGGCCCGGACCGAGATTCAGGGGATCGAGATTGAACGGGTCGGCGGGCGCTACGGGTTCGCGCTCCGGGCCCGCGGCGCGGTCCGCCGGGCCCTCCGACGGGAGCGGCCTGACGTCGTGGTGGAGGACGTCAACAAGCTTCCGATGGGGCTGCCCTCCCTCAGCGACCTCCCCTTCTATACCATGATCCCCCACCTCTTCGGGTCGACCGTCTTTCGGGAACTGCCCTGGCCGGTGGCCGGGATGGTCTGGCTGGCCGAGCGCACGATCCCGTGGGCCTATCGGACCACGGCGTTTCACGCCATCAGCGAGAGCACCCGGGACGACCTGGTGGAACGCGGGATCGACTCGGCCCGGATTCGGGTGATCCACCCCGGGGTCGACACCAGGCTGTACGCCCCGCTCCCCGGCCTTGACCGGGCCCGGTGGCCCACCTTCTTATACGTTGGCCGGCTCAAGCGGTACAAGGGGGTCGACGTGGCCATCCGGGCGCTTGCCCTGGCCCATCGGGTCCGGCGGGACATCTCGCTGGACATCGCGGGAAGCGGGGATGCCCGGGCGGAGCTCGAAGCCCTTGCCGGGAACCTCGGCGTTCGGGAAGCGGTTCGGTTCCATGGGTTTGTGGGAGAGGCGGACAAGCTCCGCCTGCTCCGGACCGCCTGGGCCAACCTGTTCCCGTCGGTCAAGGAGGGCTGGGGAATCACCATCCTGGAAGCCGGAGCATGCGGAACGCCGTCGCTGGCGTCCAACAGTCCCGGCCTGCGGGATTCAGTGCACGACGGGGTGACGGGGTACCTGGTTCCGCATGGGGATCCCGATGCCCTGGCGCGACGG
>CAYINH010000189.1:0-5646 GCA_964364615.1 uncultured Gemmatimonadaceae bacterium | reverse complement strand
GCCCGGACTGACGTCCGGATCGAGGTGCTCCGGAATCGGGTGGCCGCCGTCACGGTCAGTGGACCGACTCAGGCCCGGACCGGTGAGGTGATCCGGCTCCGGGCCTCGGCGCTCGACACCCGGAACCTGCCGATGAGCCCGATCCCCCTGCAATGGAGCGTCTCGGGGCCTTCCGCCTCCGTGGAGACCGACGGTGCGTTCGTGGCCGAGCAGCCGGGCACCTACCTGGTGACCGCGGCGGCGGGTGCCATCGGCGGGACCCACGCCATCCGGGTGGTTCCCCGGGTCCACCAGCGTAAGCTGGAGCTGGTGGCCCATGTCGGTCTGGGAGACCTTCAGGCCGCCCAAGTCTGGGCGGTCGGTGAGGTGGCCTATCTGTCCACCCTCTCGGATCGGATCTACGTCTTCGATATCAAGGACCCGGCTCGGCCCGTCAAGGTCGATTCCCTGGTCGTCGATGCGCGGGTGATCAACGACATCAGCACCACCGCTGACGGCCGGATCGGGGTGCTCACCCGGGAAGGGGCCTCCTCCCGGCGGAACGGGCTGGTGTTCTTCGATCTGACCGACCCTCGTCACCCGGTGGTTCTCAGCGAGTTCACCGAGAGCCTGACCGGCGGAGTCCACAGCGCCTTCATCGATGGACACCTGGTCTACGCGACCGACGACGCCACCGGGTCGCTCCGGATCATCGGCTTCGAGAATCCGCGAACCCCGCGCGAAATTGGCCGCTGGGCGGTACCCGATCCGGAGGCCCGGTCTCAGGACGCCGGAGCTGTCGCCCGAAGTGTGGGGCGTCACCTGCACGACGTTCAGGTCGTGGACGGCCTCGCCTACCTGGCTTACGGGCGGCACGGCCTGGTCATCCTGGATGTCGGAAACGGGATCAGGGGTGGCTCGCCCGCCAACCCGCAGGTTGTCGGTCGGTTCAGCTACAACGTCGCGGACTACTATCCCCCTGAAACCAGCGCAGGCGCCCATGCCGTCTTCCGGTATGGCCGGTACGTCTTTCTGGGAGACGAGGTCCTTCCCCCGGTCTTCGATCTCTCACGGCGGGACCGGATCCGAACCCTTGGTCGGGTCCACGTGCTCGACGTCTCGGACATCGAGCACCCGGTAAAGGTGGCGGAATACCATGTGGCTGGGGCCGGCAGTCACACACTCTGGGTGGAGGACGACGTGATGTATATCGGCTACGGCGAGGGTGGTCTCCGCGCGGTGGATGTGAGTGGTGAACTGCGGGGAGACCTGATGGCCCAGGGCCGGGAAATCGACGCGCTCTGGGCCGGCTCCCCGAGCGGCTTCCGACCGAATCTTCCGATGACCTGGGGAGCCCGGCCCCACCGAGGTGTGATCTACTCCGGCGACAGGAACAGCGGGCTCTGGATCACCCGGCTGACGGAGACCCCCACCCCATGAGCCGCATCGCGAGGGCCGGGCTGCTGGCCGACGGACCCTCCTGATCGCTTGATCCGGTTGTCCCGGTCGGGTAGCTTGGCCAGCATGCTCGGTATCATCGGCGGCAGCGGACTGTATCAGATCGACGGGCTCCGTGACACCCAGTGGGTCGCGGTTCGGAGCCCCTTCGGTACGCCCTCCGACGCTCTCCTGATCGGCGAACTGGCCGGGGAGCGGCTCTGCTTTCTGCCCAGACATGGGCGAGGACACCGGATCCCGCCGTCGGATATCAACTACCGCGCCAACATCGACGTCCTCAAGCGGGTCGGGGTGACCGACGTGCTCTCCCTCAGCGCGGTGGGGTCGCTCCGCGAGGATCTCGCCCCCGGGACCTTCGTGGTGGTCGATCAGTTCCTCGACCGGACGGTGTCCCGAGAGCGGAGCTTCTTCGGTCCCGGGATGGTCGCCCACGTCCCGATGGCCGACCCGGTCTGTCCCCGGCTCGGCGCCGTGGTCGGGGAGGCCGCCCTCACAGCGGGGCTGCCGGTCCATCGGGGGGGAACCTACGTGGTGATCGAGGGGCCGCAGTTTTCCACCCGGGCCGAGTCGATGCTCTACCGCCAGTGGGGGGGCGACGTGATCGGGATGACCAACCTCCCGGAGGCGCGCCTCGCCCGGGAGGCCGAACTCTGCTACGCCACCGTGGCCATGGTCACCGATTTCGACTGCTGGCATCCGGACCATGGCGAAGTCACCGTGGATCGGGTCATGGCCGTCATGGCCGCCAATTTGTCGCAGGCCCGGGGCCTGATTGGCCACGTGGCCACCCGCCTGGCGCAGCATCCGGCCCAGTGTCCGCATCAATGTGATCGGGCTCTCGACGCGTCGATCGTTACCCCCGTCGAGGCCCGCGATCCATCCCTGGTCGCGCGACTCGATGCGGTGGCCGGCCGTGTTCTCCGTCCCGAGGGGCGCGGATGAACGACGACGCGCTGCGCAACCTGATCCGGACCATTCCCGACTATCCCAAGCCCGGTATCCTGTTCCGGGACATCACCACGCTGCTCAAGGACGGCGACGGCTGGGGCGAGGTGGTGGATCGGCTGGTGACCCGATACGGCCGGAGCGGGATAGCCGCCGTGGCCGGGATCGAAGCCAGAGGCTTCATCGTGGGGGGGGCGGTCGCCGCGGGGCTGGGCGCCGGCTTCATCCCGATCCGGAAGCGGGGCAAGCTGCCCGCCGCCATCGAATCGCTGGACTACCAGCTCGAGTACGGCAGCGATCGGGTCGAGGTGCATCGGGACGCGGTGGACGCGGGGCAACGCGTGCTGCTGGTGGATGACCTGATCGCCACCGGCGGCACCGCGGTTGCCGCCCGGGACCTCCTGCGAGGATTGGGTGCCGTGGTGGTCGAGGCCGCCTTCGTGATCGAGCTTCCGGCGCTGTCGGGCCGAGTCCGGCTTGAGGCCACCGGGACGCCGGTGCACTCGCTGCTCGCCTTCGACGGACACTGACCATCAGCGCCGGGATGTCGCGCCGTCCCCTCCAGCTGGCCACCGATGGCTGGTCGGTCGAGATCATCGACCAGACCCGGCTGCCGCACGAGCTGGTCGTTCAGCGGCTCGGAACCCTGGACGCGGTGGTGGAAGCCATCGGGACGATGCAGGTACGAGGCGCCCCGTTGATCGGGATCACTGCGGGGTACGGGCTCTGCCTGGCGCTGATGACCGACGACTCGGATGCCGGTCTGGCAGACGCAGTGCAGGCACTGCTCGCCACCCGTCCCACTGCGGTCAACCTGGCCCATGTGGTGGGCCGGGTGCGTGACGCCGCGCTGGCCGAGATCCCCGGGCGGCGGACTGCCGCCGCCTATCGGGCCGTGGCAGCGCTGGCGGAACTGGAGGTCAGCGCCTGTCGGGCCATCGGTGATCACGGTCTCCCGCTGCTCGAGGCGATCGCTCGGCGGCGGCCCGGTCCGGTTCGTGTCCTGACCCACTGCAACGCCGGGTGGTTGGCGACCCTGGAGCACGGCACCGCTCTGGCGCCGGTCTACCGGGCCCATGAGGACGGAGTGCCGGTGGAGGTCTGGGTGGATGAGACGCGGCCCCGCAGCCAGGGTTGGCTCACGGCCTGGGAGCTGGCCGGTGCCGGAATCCCCCACACCGTGGTGGCGGATGGCATGGCGGCGCACCTGCTCCAGCGGGAGCAGGTCGACCTGGTGCTGGTGGGCACCGATCGTACCACCCGCGCGGGTGACGTGTGCAACAAGATCGGGACCTATGGTGTCGCCCTGGCCGCGGCCGCAGCGAAGGTCCCCTTCTATGCGGCCGTCCCGTCCACCAGCATCGACTGGGCCCTGACCGACTGGAAGACCATTCCCATCGAGGAGCGGTCCGCCGATGAGGTGCGCCTGGTGCGCGGTCGGGACCAGGAGGGTCACCTGCGGACCGTGCGACCAGGCCCGGAGGACAGTCGGGTCCGGAACGCCGCCTTTGACGTGACGCCGGCCCGGCTGGTCACCGGATTGATCACCGAGCGCGGGGTCTGCCGTGCGACCCGCCGAGGTCTGCTCGATCTCTTCCCGGAGCAGAAGCAATGACCCTACCGGTTGCCGAAGGGCTGATCACCGCCGCCCGCCGGAGCGTGGCTCTGGGCCTCAACCAGGGGACCTCGGGCAACATCAGTGTCCGCCAGGCCGACCAAGCGTTCCTCATCTCACCCAGTGGCATCCGTCTGGACGCGCTTCAGGCGGGCGACCTGGTGTCCCTCTCCCTCGAGGACGAGCCGGAACCGGGTCGGGCTTCCAGCGAATGGCGGCTCCATCGGGACATCTACCGGGTCCGGCCCGACGTGGGAGCCGTGCTCCACACCCACTCCCGGTTCGCCACCACCCTGGCGTGTCTCCGTCAGGATTTGCCGGCGGTCCACTACCTGATCGCCACGGCCGGAACCGACGTGGTCCGCTGCAGCCGGTACGCCACCTTCGGGACGGCGGCACTGTCGGAAGCGGCGGTGGCCGCCCTCGGATCTGCCGGGGCCTGCCTGCTCGCCAACCATGGACTGGTCGCGGTGGGCACCACGCCGGACCAGGCGCTGGAGGTTGCCTGTGAAGTCGAAGCGGTGGCGGAGTGGTACTGGCGAGCGTCCGCGATCGGTACTGCCATCCTCTTGGATGACAAGGAGATGGAGGATGCTCTGGCCCGGTTTCGCGACTACCGCGCCGGGCGGACGAAACAATCCCCCTGACGTCGCCGTTATCTTCCGGTACCCGTGGGGCAGGACCACACGGTGCACTCTTGAAGGAGTTCAGGCGATGCGAAGGACCCTGATGACCCTGACCGCTCTGCTGGTGCTTTCCGCCAGCGGACTCGCGGCCCAGACCAAACTTCCCGACACTCCGCAGGGCAGGCTCACCGCGGCGTTTCTGGCCGCGGTCAATGCCAAGGATGAAATGGCGCTGGCCCGGTTCCAGGAAGCCAACTTCAGTCAGGCGGCCCTCGATCGGCGCCCGACCGAAGAGCGGCTCAGCAAGAACCGGGAACTCCGCGAGCTTGGCACTCTCACCGCAGTGAGCGTGGTGTCCTCCAGCGCCACCGCCGTGACCCTGACCATCACCGCCAGCAACCAGCCGGGCCTCACGCTCACCCTGGTCGTGAGCTTCACCGGTGGGGACAGCCCCAAGATCGATACCATCTCGCTGACGGCCTGACCCGGTCCGATGCCCGCCAGCCTTGCCATCTCCCGGATCGGCCAGATCGCCCTCTCGGCTGGTGACCTGGACCGGGCGACCGCCTTCTACCGCGATGTGCTCGGGATGAAGTTCCTCTTCAGCGCCCCGCCGGGCATGTCGTTCTTCGAGTGTGGCGGGGTGCGCCTGCTGATCGGTGGTCCCGAGGCCGGTGGCGCCGCGCATGCCGCGACGACCCTGTTCTACTTCGTGCCCGACATCCGGGACGCGGCCCGGGTCCTGACCGAACGCGGGGTGGCGTTCGACCGGGACCCGATCATGATCGCGAAGCTGGCCGACCGGGAGGTCTGGCTCGCGGAATTCAAGGACTCCGAGGGCAACTCCGCCGCCCTGATGAGCGAGGTGCCGCTCGCCGGCTAGTAGCGGTAGTGCTCCGGCTTGTACGGCCCCTGGTGATCGACTCCGATGTACCGGGCCTGGCCCTCGGTGAGCTCGGTCAGCTTGACGCCGAGCTTGTCGAGGTGGAGCCGGGCCACCTTCTCGTCCAGGTGCTTGGGCAG
>CAYINH010000188.1:0-5665 GCA_964364615.1 uncultured Gemmatimonadaceae bacterium | reverse complement strand
CAAGTGCTGAATGAGCTCGGTTTCCTCGAGATCGAGACCCCGATCCTGACCAAGCCCACTCCTGAAGGCGCCCGGGATTACCTGGTCCCGAGTCGGGTGCATCCTGGGGAATTTTACGCCCTCCCCCAGTCGCCGCAGATCTACAAGCAGTTGTTGATGGTGGCGGGATTCGATCGCTACTACCAGCTCGCCCGCTGCTTCCGGGACGAAGATCTCCGGGCGGATCGACAGCCGGAGTTCACCCAGATCGACCTCGAGGCGTCGTTTGTCGGGCAGGAGGACGTGCTGCCGGTGGTCGAGGCCGTCCTGGTGGCGCTCTGGGAGGAGGCTGGCCATCGGGTGCCGCGCCCATTCCCCCGGCTGTCGTGGCAGGACGCGATGGAGCGCTATGGCAGCGACAAGCCGGATCTGCGGTATCAGCTGTCTGCCCTCGATCTTTCTGCCTCCGTGGGTGAGGACGCCGCTCCCTTCCTGTGCGATGCGCTCGCGCTCGGTGGACGGCTCCGCGGGTTCCTGGTGCCTGGAGGGGCGTCGCTGTCGCGAGGGGCGATCGACGGCCTCACCGAGATCGCCCGAAAGGCAGGAGCCGGTGGACTGATCTGGGCCCGGCACGCCGGCGCCTGGCAAGGGCAGGGGGTCAAGGCGCTGGGGGCACACTGCTGCGCCATGCTCCCCGCGGAGCCGGGCGCTCTTCTGCTGGCGGTGGCGGGGCCGGACAGCGCGACGTCGCCGATCCTTGCAGCCCTGCGCCCTGCGGTCATTGCCGCCGCTGATTTGCCGCGGGTGGCGGAGCACGCCTTTCTCTGGGTTGTCGACTTCCCGCTCTTCGAGCAGGACGTGGCGACCGGTGGTCATGTGCCGGCTCATCACCCCTTCACGGCGCCACACCCGGACGACCTGCTGTTCCTTCAGACCGATCCGGCCCGGGTGCGGGCGCTGCACTATGACGCGGTCTACAACGGCATGGAACTCGGAAGCGGCTCGATCCGGATTACCGATGGCGCACTCCAGGAACGGATCTTCCATCTGCTCGGAATCCCGGGGCCGGAAATCCGGCGCCGGTTCGGCTTCCTGCTCGACGGACTGGCGGCGGGCGCCCCGCCCCATGGCGGCTTCGCGATCGGCTTCGACCGGGTGGCGATGCTGCTTGCCGGGGGAACCTCGCTCCGGGAGGTGATTGCCTTTCCGAAGACGACGGCGGCCCGCGCGCTGTTCGAAGGCGCTCCCACCTCGGTGAATCCCGCCGATCTGGCCGCGCTCCGGATCCGGATCGAGGGAGCTGCCCCATGACGGACCTGGTCACCCAGCGGATCGACACCCAGGGAGCCGATCCGCTGCTGTTCGCGGGGGTGAACGATGCCAACCTGCTCGAGGTCCAGCGGGCCCTCGGGGTCCGGGCGTCCCTGCGAGGCGAGGTGGTCACCCTGACGGGGCCTCAGGATGTGCTCGAACGGGCGGTCCTGGTGGTGCAGGGGTTGATCGAGCTGGCCCGGTTGGGTGAGGTGGTGGCCCCCGAGGATGTGGTGCGCCTGGCCGGCAACGGAACTTCGGCCGAGGTGGTGACCGATCCCGGGAACCGGATTGCCTTTCCCGGGCTCAAGCGGTCCATTGTCCCCAAGACCCAGGGCCAGCTCGACTACGTCCAGGCCATGGCCACCAACGATGTCGTGATCGGGATCGGCCCTGCCGGCACCGGCAAGACCTATCTGGCCGTGGCCAAGGCGGTGGAAGAACTGGCCCGGAAGCGGGTCCGCCGGATCATTCTCGCCCGGCCCGCGGTCGAGGCCGGCGAATCCCTCGGCTTCCTCCCGGGCGATCTGCAGGCCAAGGTGGATCCCTACCTGCGCCCGCTCTACGACGCGCTGGAGGACATGATGCCCTACGAGAAGATGCAGCGGGCCATCGAGTCGCGGACCATCGAGATCGCGCCGTTGGCGTACATGCGCGGCCGCACCCTGTCCGACGCGTTCATCATTCTGGACGAGGCCCAGAACGCCACCACTGCCCAGATGAAGATGTTTCTCACCCGACTGGGAGTGAACAGCAAGGTCGTCGTCACCGGGGACAAGACCCAGATCGACCTGCCCAAGCGGGAGGATTCCGGACTGCTTCAGGTCGAGCGGATTCTCCTGGGGATCGAAGGTCTCGCGTTCGTGTACCTCGATGAGTCGGATGTGGTTCGCCACAAGATCGTCCGGCAGATCATCCGGGCGTACGCGGAGGACCAGACGGGGTGACAGCGGTGGAAGTCCTGGTGAGCGGTCGTTCGCCGTTGCGCGCCGACCACGCCGCGGCACTGGTGGAGCGCGTGATGCGCGGAGAGCGGCGCCACGGTCAGATTTCTCTCACGTTTGTGGGAAGGGATGCCATGCGCCGGATGCACCGGGAGTACAAGGGCGTCTCCAAGCTGACCGACGTGCTGGCCTTTGCGCTGGCCGGCCCTGAGGATCGGCTCGTGGGGGATATCTATGTCTGCCCCTGGGTCGCCTCCCGGGAGGCCTGGCGGCGACGACTGCCGGTCCGCGAAGAGGTGTCGCGCTACGTGGTCCACGGCGTGCTGCACGTGCTGGGGTACGATCACCCCGAGGACGCCTCTCGGCTCCACTCACCGATGTGGCGCCGCCAGGAGCGCTACCTGGAGGCCGGGCGGTGATTCGACTGCTGCAGATCTATCTCGCCCCCTTGCTCGGCGTCGGGCTGACCCTGTGGGCTGCCGTCGTGGCCCTGGCCGTCGAAGCCTACGCCCCGTTGCCCCGGATGCTGGCCCACCGAGGCCGGCGGGACGAAACCGGGCTGCCCAGCCTGCCGCGCCAGCTCCATCTGATTCGCCTCACCCTGCTGCTGATGGCCGGCGCCATGGCCGCGACCGCGGTCGGTTGGTGGACCCGGACCCGGGCCGAGGCCCTGCCACGGCTCCTGCTGGCGGTGCTGCTGGTCTGGCTGGTGGGTGATCTGATGCCGCGGGTGCTGGCGGCCCTGGCCCCCGACGCGGTGGGGGCCGTGCAGGGAGCTGCCCGGTTCAGCCTCCGGGTGTTCGAGCCGGTGCTGCGCCTCCTGGCCTGGGTGGATCGCCGGACCCGGTTCTCCCTGGGCGTCGGCGACCCGATGGAGGCGGCCCGGGGCCGGGAGATGCTGCGCGGCGTCTTCTCGCTGCGGGAGATGACGGTCGCCGAGGTGATGACCCCGCGGATCGACGTCATCGTCGTGGATCTCTCGGACCCGCTGGCGGAGGTCGTGGAAGTCTTCCGGGAGAGCGGTCACTCCCGGCTCCTGGTGGTCGAGGGCTCTCCTGACGCCGTGGTCGGGGTCATCTTCGCCAAGGAGCTGATGCCCCGGCCGGACGGCACCGGCCCGGTGGACTGGACCGTGCTGATCCGGCAGGCACCATTCGTTCCGGAGGCCAAGACCCTGGCCGATCAGTTGAGAGATTTTCAGCGGGGGCTCAGTCACCTGGCGGTGGTGGTGGACGAGTTCGGCGGGACCGCCGGGCTCGTCACCCTGGAGGACATCCTCGAGCAGATCGTCGGGGAGATCCAGGACGAGTATGACACCGAGGAGGCTCCGATCCAGCCCCGGGACAGCGGGCAGTGGCTGGTACTGGGTGGGGTGCCGTTGGCGGAACTGGAAGCCCTGCTCGACACCAACTTCGATCGTGACGATGTGGACACCGTCGGTGGCTTGGTCCTCGCCGCCCTGGGCCGGGTGCCTCGGGTGGGCGAATCGGTGGTGGTCGCCGAGTTCCGGCTGACCGTGGATCAGGTGCTTCGTCGGCGGGTGGGTCGGGTGGTGGTCGAGTCGTTGGTGGGAGCCGGACCGGCGGAGCAGGATCAATGACGATCCTGACCCTGCTGCTCGGCGCGATCGTGACGATCGTGGGGGCCACCTTCGAAGTCGCGCTGCTGGCGGTCACCCGGATCCGGCTGGCCGAGCTGGTCTCCCGCCGACTGCGGGGGGACGGCGGACCGATGGCATGGCCCCTCGAGGTCGGGCGGGAGCTGGCTGCGGCCTCGGCCACCACCTCGATCGGCATCGTGCTGATCGGGGGAGCCCTGCCGGGGATGGTCTCCGGCTTGGGGACCTGGGAAATCCTGCTGGGGCTCCTCTTTCTGGCTGTCCCGATCACTCTCGTCTCGGGCTATCTCCTCCCCCGCTGGCTGGGTCAGGTGCGTGCCGAACGGGCGGTGGCCATTCTGCGGCCCGCCATCCGACCCTGGGCCCTGGTGCTTCGATTGGTGCTCCCCTCGCCGAGAATGGACAGCGACCTCCGCACCGTCGAGCGGGAGGGAGCGGCCGTCCTGCCCGGGAGCGACAGCGAGATCGCCATGGTGGGCGGCGCCATCACCTTTGCCGAACGACCGGTTCGGGAAGTCATGACGCCGCGGACCGACGTGGTGGCCGTTCCCGAGGGCGCCAGGATCCAGGAGATCACCGCGGCCTTTGTGGAAAGCGGATACAGCCGGCTGCCCGTTTACCGGGACAGCTTGGATGAGATCATCGGGATGGTGCATGCCTTCGACCTCTTTGCCCTGCGCCCCGGCGAGCCACTGCCGGTCCGGCCGGTGGCCCTGGCACCGGCCAGCCGGGCGTGCGCGGACCTGTTGCTCGACATGCAGCGCGAGCGACGGCATCTGGCGGTGGTGCTCGACGAGTTCGGCGGTACCCTGGGCATCGTGACGCTCGAGGACCTGCTGACCGCGCTGGTGGGCGAAATCTACGACGAGGCCCAGGGTGAGCCGGAGCCGCCGAAGGCTCCGTTGATGGAACTCGATGGCGCCGGTACGGTCGAACAGCTTGAGGAACGGCTGGGGACCGCTTTTCCGACCGGGCACGCGACCACGATCGGCGGGCGGTTGGCTGAGCTGGTCGGCCGGATCCCGCAGGCCGGAGAACGGTTCGTGATCGACGCCCTGGAATTCGACGTGCTGGCCGCGACGCCGGCCCGGGTGGAACGGCTGGTCGTTCGGCCGGCCGGTCAGTCCCCGATCAGGATCTCGGGAGACGCCCCATGAGCCCCCGCCGGCGCTCGACCCTCAAGCAGCTCCTCAGCCTGATTCGCGAGGGCCGATTCGACGAGTTCATCGGTCGGGCGGAGGAACTGGATCCCGTCGACCTCGCTGACGTGCTGGCCGGGCTGGATGAGGATGAGCGCCTCGACCTGGTTCGCCGACTCCCGCCGGAGCTTTCCAGCCACGCGCTGGTCGAGATGCCCGACGAGTCCCACGCCGAAGACACCCTGGCCGCCCTGGATCCGTCGGTCGCGGCCGACATCGTGGAGGAACTGGAGGACGATGACGCGGCGGACCTGCTCGGCGAGCTGGAAGTCGATGAGCAGGAGCGGATTCTCGCCGAGGTCGAGGATCGTGAGGATGTCGACCGGCTGCTCCGGTATGACGAGGAGACTGCCGGCGGCCTGATGACCGGTCACCTGGTGACCGTCCGTTCAGGGCAGACCGTGAACGATGCGCTGGACTCGATCCGGCACCAGGCAGAGGAGGTCGAGGATTTCAGCCAGGTGTTCGTGACCGATGATGCCGACCGACTGATCGGGGTCCTGTCCTTCAAGTCGCTCGTGGTATCCTCCGCCGATCGACCGGTGGTCGAGGTGATGGAGGAAGCGGATCTCACCGTTGGCCCCGAGGTGGACCAGGAGGAGGTCGCTCGGCTG